>DASVBS010000007.1 GCA_036375715.1 Longimicrobiaceae bacterium
AGATGGTGATGCCGGGGGACAACGTGCAGATGACGGTGGAGCTGATCACGCCGATCGCGATGGAGAAGGAGCTGCGCTTTGCGATTCGCGAGGGCGGCCGGACGGTGGGCGCCGGGGTGGTGACGGAGATTCTGGAGTAGAACGGAAAAGGTTATCCGTTATCCGTTATCCGTCGGAACCGAGGGGCTGGCTCCAAGCCGGCCGACCGTTCCGCACTGACAAACTGCTATCGGATAACGGATGACGGATATCGGATAACCATAATCCGCCACCACTGATATACAGGCATCTGACAAATGGCCGGCAAGATTCGCATTCGACTGAAGAGCTTCGATCACGCGGTGATCGATCAGACCACCTCCGACATCGTGCGCACGGCGCAAAAGACGGGGGCGCGGGTGAGCGGGCCCATCCCGCTTCCCACCCGGATTCAGCGCTGGACGGTGCTCCGCTCGCCGCACATCGACAAGAAGAGCCGCGAGCAGTTCGAGCTCAAGACGCACAAGCGGGTGATCGACATTCTCGACTCACGCCCGCAGACGATCGACGCGTTGACCAAGCTGGATCTTCCGGCCGGTGTCGACGTGGAGATCAAGGTCGACTGAGGGGGGCGTCATGGCGGGAATCATCGGGAAGAAGCTGGGCATGACCCAGATCTTCGAAGAATCGGGCGCCGTGGTGCCGGTCACGGTCGTACAGGCCGGACCGTGCCCCGTCGTCCAGGTCCGCACCCGCGAAAAGGAGGGCTACGAGGCCGTCCAGCTCGGGTTCGGAGAGAAGAAGAGCAAGCGGGCGACCCGCGCGGAGCAGGGGCACGCCGCCAAGGCGGGGCTCGCCGCCGCGCCCGAGGTGCTGCGGGAGTTCGGCCTGGCCGAGGGGGAGACCCCGCCCAATGTGGGGGACCAGATCACCGTCGAGCTGTTCGAGGTGGGCAGCCGGGTCAAGGTGACCGGCACCACCAAGGGGCGGGGCTTCCAGGGCGTGGTCAAGCGCCACGGCTTCGGCGGCGGGCGCGCCTCGCACGGCGCCACCCGGATCCATCGGGCTCCGGGATCGATCGGCGCGGGCACCAACCCCTCGCGGGTTATCAAGGGGAAGCGGCTGCCGGGCCACATGGGCGACGTGCAGCAGACGGTCCGTAATATCCGTGTTGCCAAAGTGGATCCCGAGCGCAACCTGATCTACCTGCGCGGTGCGGTTCCCGGCCCGGTGAACGGCGTCGTGTTCATCACCAAGCAGTGAGGGCTCACGAGATGCTTACCGCACGGTATTTCAGCGCCTCGGGAGAGCCGGGGGAAGCTCGAGAACTGCCGGAAGACCTGTTCGACGGGGTCGTGAACGAGGCGGTGCTGCACCAGGTGATCAAGGCGCACCTGGCGAACAAGCGGCAGGGAACCGCCTCCACGAAGACCCGTGCCCAGGTCTCGGGTGGCAACAACAAGGTCTGGCGGCAGAAGGGAACCGGTCGCGCCCGCCAGGGCTCGATCCGCGCCCCGCACTGGCGCGGGGGCGGCGTCGTCTTCGGTCCGTCGCCGCGCGACTATCACCAGGATGTGCCGCGCAAGGTGAAGGCGCTCGCCCGTCGCTCCGCGCTGAACGCGAAGGCGCTGCGGGAGGAGATCGCCGTGATAGAGGGCTTCGACGTGGACGCCCCGAGGACCAAGGCGGTCGTCGGGCTGCTGAAGAAGATCGGGTCCGCGGACAAGAAGGTCCTGATCCTCACCTCGGGGCTCAATCCGAATCTGTACCTGTCCGCCCGCAACCTGCCCGGCGTGTCGGTGCTCCCCTTCGCGGAGGCGAGCGCGTACGACCTGATGAACGCGGGCGAGTTGCTCATCGAGGAGGCCGCTCTGACCCCCGCCACGGAGGTGGCGAATGCGTAGTCTGTACGACGTGATCGTGCGCCCGATCGTCACCGAGAAGTCGACCGAGCTACTCGATCGGACCGGCAAGTACTCCTTCGTCGTGGCGAAGGAGGCGAACAAGGTGGAGATCGCGCGCGCGGTCGAGAAGCTGTTCAACGTGCGCGTTCGCGACGTCCGCACCATGCAGTATCGCGGCAAGGAGCGTCGGGTCGGCCGGACCATCGGACGGCGCGCCGCCTGGAAGAAGGCGGTGGTGACGCTGCGCGAGGGCGATACAATCGAGATCTTCGAGGGGGTCTGAGCCATGCCCGTCAAGCAGTTCAAGCCGGTGACGGCCGGGACGCGCTTCCGCGCCACCAACGACTTCAGTGAGATCACCCGCAAGGGGCCTGAGAAGTCGCTGACCGAGGCGCTGCCGAAGAGCGGCGGCCGCAACCACCACGGCCACATCACGTCGCGGCGCCGTGGCGGCGGCCAGAAGCGTAAGTACCGCATCATCGACTTCAAGCGGAACAAGTTCGGGGTTCCCGCGCGGGTCGTGGCGATCGAGTACGATCCGAATCGCAGCGCGCACATCGCCCTGGTCGAGTACCAGGACGGTGAGCGTCGCTACATCCTGCACCCCGTGGGTCTCTCCGTCGGCGACACGGTGCAGTCCGGTCCCGGTACGGACATCCGGCTGGGGAATGCCGTTCCGCTCGCCGAGATCCCGCTGGGCACCACGGTGCACAACATCGAGCTCCGCCCGGGCAAGGGCGGTCAGCTGGCGCGTTCGGCCGGTTCGGGTGTGCAGGTGGTGGCGAAGGAGGGCGATCTCGTCACCCTGCGCCTGCCCTCGAGCGAGATGCGGCTCGTCCGTCGCGAGTGCCTGGCGACCATCGGCCAGGTGGGCAACGTCGACCACAGCCAGCAGTCGATCGGCAAGGCCGGCGCGAACCGCTGGCGCGGCCGTCGGCCCAGGGTCCGCGGCGTGGCCATGAACCCGGTCGATCACCCGCTGGGCGGTGGTGAGGGCAAGTCCTCCGGCGGTCGGCACCCGGTCTCCCCCTGGGGCAAGGCCGAGGGCGTCAAGACCCGCCGCCGGAAGAAGAACACGAACCGCTTCATCGTGCGCGGCCGGAAGCGCGGGAAGGCAACGCAGTAGGGAGGTTATCCGTTATCCGTCGGGACTCGCGACTGGCATTTAGTCTGGCCCACTACGCGCGAAGCCAGACCAGCAACGGATAACGGATAACGTACAACGGATAACGTACCACGGATAACCCTGTGCGGGGCTTTCAAACCGCTCCCAATCAGTTATATTGGAAGGCTGCGGCAAAACGGCGTCGCGTCCACCACTGATGAATCAAGTGGACCTTGTTTCCGGCGTTGGCCGGGAAACAGCTAAGAGCGAGAGAGCATGCCGAGGAGTCTGAAGAAGGGGCCGTTCGTCGAGGAGAGTCTCCTCAAGAAGATCACGGCCATGAACGAGCGCGGGGAGAAGCGGGTCGTGAAGACCTGGTCGCGCGCGTCGACGATCATCCCGGAGTTCGTCGGGCACACGCTCGCGGTGCACAACGGGAACAAGTTCATCCCCGTGTACCTCACCGAGAACATGGTCGGGCACAAGCTCGGCGAGTTCGCCCCGACGCGGATGTTCCGCGGTCACGGTGGCAAGCTCGTCGATCGGCGTGCCAAGGCCCGCTAGCACGAGCTCAAGGAGAAGCGACGATGGAAGCTCGCGCGATCGCGAAGAATGTGGGGATGTCCCCGCGCAAGCTGCGGCTGGTGATCGACCTGATCCGTGGCCGTAACGTGAACGATGCGTATTCGATCCTGAAGTTCTCGAAGAAGGCCGCCACGGAACCGATCGACAAGGTCCTCCGCTCCGCGGTCGCGAATGCCCAGCAGAAGGCGGACGCCGCGGGCAGCTTCCTGGATGCGGATGAGTTGTACGTTCGCGAGGCGTATGTCAACGAGGGTCCGCGCCTGAGGCGCTTCCGGGCCGCGGCCATGGGCCGCGCCGCCCCGCGTATCAAGCGGACCAGTCAAGTCACGATCGTCGTCGACCGCAAGGAGTAGACGTGGGACAGAAAACGCATCCCAGAGGGTTCCGTCTCGGCATCGTCAGCCCGTGGAAGTCGCGCTGGTATGCCGAGCGTGATTTCCCGCAGCTCCTGGTCGAGGACGAGAGGATCCGGAAGTACCTGCATCAGCGTCTCGGTCATGCCTCGCTCGCCGAGGTGGAGATCGAGCGCAAGCCGCAGAAGGTCATCGTCACCGTTCACACCGCCCGACCCGGCGTGGTGATCGGTAAGGGCGGCTCGGAGGTCGACAAGCTGCGCGACGAGCTCGGGCGGCTGACGCCCAACGAGGTCGCGATCAACGTCGAGGAAGTGAAGCGCCCTGAGATCGAGGCGCAGCTCATCGCCGACAGCATCGCGCACCAGCTCGTGCAGCGCGTCTCCTTCCGCCGGGCGATGAAGCGCGCGGTGCAGAACGCGATGCGGGCCGGCGCCGAGGGGATCAAGGTCCAGGTCTCCGGGCGACTGAACGGCGCCGAGATCGCCCGCACCGAGGGCTACAAGGAGGGCCGCATTCCGCTGCACACGCTGCGGGCCGACATCGATTATGCGCAGGCGACCGCTCGCACCACCTACGGCACGATCGGCGTGAAAGTCTGGGTGTTCAAGGGCGAGGTCGTGGAGGACCGTCGCGGGCGCACCTACTCCAGCGACGCGTAGGAGGGAGAACGATCATGCTGTCGCCGAAGCGAGTCAAATATCGCAAGCGGATGAAGGGCCGGATGCGCGGGAACGCCACCCGCGGCACCGAGGTGTCCTTCGGCGAATACGGGCTGCAGGCGCTGGATCGCGGCTGGATCTCCAACCGCTCCATCGAGGCCGCGCGAATCGCCATGACCCGCCACATCAAGCGTGGTGGGAAGGTCTGGATCCGCATCTTCCCGGACAAGCCGGTGACCAAGAAGCCGCTGGAGGTCCGGATGGGTAAGGGGAAGGGCAACCCGGAGGCCTGGGTGGCCGTCGTCAAGCCCGGGCGGATGATGTTCGAGCTGGAGGGTGTGCCGGAGCCGGTGGCGCGTCGTGCGCTGGAGCTGGCGGCCGCGAAGCTTCCGGTTCGCTGCCGCTTCGTGGTGCGTGAGCGCCCGCACGGAGGTGAGGCATGAAGGCGTCCGAGATCCGCGAGCTCACCACCGACGAGATCCTGGCCCGCATCGAGGGCTACCAGGAGGAGATCTTCAAGCTGCGGTTCAGGTCCGCGACGCAGGAGATCGAGAACCCGATGCTGCTGCGGACGCTCCGCCGCGACATCGCCCGCTTGAAGACCGTGCTGGCCGAGCGCCAGCTCGAGGAGGAAGGTAGCCGCTGATGAGCACGAACGAGAGCCAGGTGACCCCCGTCACCGACGAGAGCGCGGAGAACGAGCGCGGGCGCCGCAAGACCCGTATCGGCACCGTGGTTTCGGACAAGATGGACAAGACGGTGGTGGTGCTGGTCGAGCGCCGTTACGCTCATCCGCTCTACGGCAAGCAGGTGACCCGGTCGAAGAAGTACCACGCCCACGACGAGAACAACGAGTACCGCGTGGGCGACCGGGTGCGCATCACCGAGACGCGACCGCTGAGCAAGCTGAAGCGCTGGCGCGTGTCGGCGCTGATCGAGAGGGCGAAGTAAGACGAAAACGGGTTATCCGTTATCCGTTATCCGTAAGTCGGCGGGCCTTCGCGTGACGCGGAGGGTAGCGACAGACCAACGGGTAACGGATAACCGATAACGGATAACCAAAGAGCAGACTCCAATGATCCAGCAAGAATCCGTCGTCCGGATCGCGGACAACAGCGGGGCCAAGAAGGCGCTCGTGATCCGCGTTCTGGGGGGCAGCAAGCGGCGCTACGCCCGTATCGGCGACATCGTGGTGGTCGCCATCAAGGACGCCCTGCCGGACGGCACGGTGAAGAAGGGAGACGTGGCCAAGGCGGTGATCGTGCGTACCACCAAGGAGGCACGCCGGCGTGATGGCTCGTACATCCGCTTTGACGAGAACGCCGCCGTGATCATCAACGACGCCGGGGAGCCGCGGGCGACGCGCATTTTCGGCCCGGTGGGCCGTGAGCTGCGCGAGAAGCGCTTCATGAAGATCGTTTCGCTGGCGCCGGAGGTGCTCTGATGGCCGGAATGCGACTCAAGAAGGGCGACCGGGTCAGGGTCGTTCGCGGCAACGAGCGCGGGAAGGAAGGGACCATCCTGCGCGTCGACCGCGAGAAGAACCGCGTCGTGGTGGAGGGGGTGAACCTGCGCAAGCGGCACATGAAGCCCTCGCAGCAGAACCCCGAGGGCGGAATCATCAGCTTCGAGGCGCCCCTGGCCGCCTCCAACGTGATGCTCATCGACCCCGCTTCGGGCGCGCCCACCCGCATCCGCATGCAGGTGAACAAGAGCGGAACCAAGGAGCGGGTGGCGGTGAAGTCGGGGCGGGTGATCTGAGGAACGGACAATTTGGTTATCAGTTATCCGTTATCGGTTATCCGTCCGGACCAGTGACTCAATGCTTCCGCATTGACCGCAACATTCAGCGGCGACACTCGGGCATGCCCGCCGGTCCCGACTGATAACGGATGACGGACAACTGATAACCTTCAAGCGTCACCGCCCTGTCGGGCATTCGGTCGCGGCAGGATACGGAGCGCAGGAGAGAGACATGGCAGCGGAGAATGGAGCGGGCAACGGCCGGGTGAAGCCGCGCCTGCAGAGGCATTACGAGGAGAACGTTCGGGCGAAGCTGCAGCAGCAGTTCGGCTACAAGTCCGTGATGCAGACGCCCCGCCTGGAGAAGGTGGTGGTGAACGTGGGAATCGGCGAGGCGGCCAAGAACGCCAAGCTGCTCGACTCGGTGGTCGAGGAGCTGGGGCTGATCACCGGCCAGCGCCCGACCGTCCGGCGGGCCAAGAAGGCGATCTCGAACTTCTCGCTGCGCCAGGGGATGCCGGTGGGCGTCGCGGTGACGCTGCGGCGCGAGCGGATGTGGGAGTTCGTCGACCGCTTCATCAACATCGCGGTGCCGCGTATCCGCGACTTCCGCGGTCTGCCGTCCCGCTCGTTCGATGGGCGCGGGAACTACACGCTCGGGGTGAAGGAGCAGCTCATCTTCCCCGAGATCGATTACGACAAGGTGCAGAAGATTCACGGCATGGACATCACCTTCGTGACCACCGCCGTGAACGACGAGGAGGGGCTCGCGCTTCTCCGCGAGCTGGGGATGCCCTTCCGGGGCGAGACGCCCGTCCGGGTCTTCGCCTGATCGACCTGGATCCTGACACTCGAGCAAAAGCAAGATGGCCCGTAAGTCCCTGATCGAGAAGGCGAACCGGAAGCCCAAGTTCGGCGTCCGCGCGTACAACCGCTGCAATCGCTGCGGCCGCCCGCGCGGCTATCTCCGGAAGTTCGGCCTCTGCCGCATCTGCTTCCGCGAGATGGCGCTGCGGGGGGAGATACCCGGGGTGCGCAAAGCGAGCTGGTGAGCACGCGCACAGTTGTGCGCGTGAATTACGAATTACGAATGACGAATTATGGGTCCCATTGGCCGCTACTCGTCACTTCGGCAAGCAGAGATCGTAATTCGTAATTCATAATTCGTAATTCGTAGTTGTATTCCATCCACTTCCTACCAGTCCGGCTGCGCTGACGCCGGATACTATAGGAGAACGACCGCATGGTGACGGATCCCATTGCGGACATGCTCACCCGGGTGAGGAACGCGCAGAGCGCGCGGCACCGCCGGGTCGACATGCCCGTTTCGAAGCTGAAAGTCGAGATCGCTCGACTGCTCAAAGAGAACCACTACATCCACGACTACAAGGTCCTGGACGGCGACCGGTTCCCGGTGCTTCGGCTGTATCTGAAGTACTACCAGGAGAAGCCGGTCATCCGGGAGCTGAAGCGCGTGTCCAAGCCGGGCCTGCGCAAGTACGTGGGGGTGAAAGAGATTCCGCGCGTCCGCAACGGGCTGGGTATGGCCATCCTGTCCACCTCCAAGGGGGTGATGACGGACCGGGAGGCGCGGGCGAACAAGGTGGGGGGCGAGCTCCTCGCCACGGTCTGGTAGGAGGAGCAGCCATGTCGAGAATCGGTAAGCGGCCCATCCCCGTTCCGGCGGGCGTGGAGGTCACCATCGACGGTCAGACCGTGCGGGTGAAGGGCCCCAGGGGCGAGCTGCAGCGCACGCTGCATCGCGACATCACCATCGAACGCGCCGACGGCGAGCTGCGGGTGACGCGTCCCAGCGACGCGCCGAATCACCGCGCGCTGCACGGCCTCAGCCGGACGCTGGTCGCCAACATGATCGAAGGGGTGACCACCGGCTTCAAGAAGACGCTCGAGATCGTCGGCGTCGGATACCGCGCGGAGAACAAGCCGTTCGGGCTCACGTTCCAGCTCGGCTATTCCCATCCGATCGACTACCGCGCGCCCGAGGGGATCACCCTGCGTGCGGTGTCGCCCACGGTGGTGGAGGTCGAGGGCGCGAACAAGGAAGTGGTCGGTCAGGTAGCGGCTGAGATCCGGTCGCTGCGCCCCCCCGAGCCGTACAAGGGGAAGGGCGTGAAGTATCAGGGCGAGGTGATCCGTCGGAAGGCCGGCAAGGCGGGCGGCAAGTAACGGCGGTCTGCGCGGCCGCCGGTGCGGGTGGAGACCTGTCTCGCGCCCGTCCCGCGATGACCCGCAGCGCGACCCAACGGATCATCGTAATAGTCAAACCACAGGATCGAACCAATGGCACTGGGAATGAAGCAGCGGCGGGAGCGGCGCGAGCGCCGGCATCGCCGGGTCCGCAAGAAGGTGGTCGGCACCGCCGAGCGGCCCCGTCTGGTGGTCTTCCGCTCGCTGAAGAATATCGAGGCGCAGGTCGTCGACGACACGCGTGGAGTCACGCTGCTGGGTATCTCCACCCTGGCCTCGGACGTGAAGGCGAACGGCGCCGAGCTATCGAAGACCGATCGAGGCCGCCTGGCCGGAAAGCTTCTCGCCGAGAAGGCGAAGGCCGCCGGCATCACGCGGGTCGTGTTCGACCGCGGCGGCTATCTCTATCACGGCCGTGTGAAGGCCTTCGCCGAAGGCGCCCGCGAGGGCGGCCTCGAGTTTTAAGGGGGAAGCGTGGCTAGAGATCAGCAGCAGAATCGAGGCGGCGGTCGCGAGGGCCGGGGCGGTCGCGAGGGTCGCGCGGGCGGCCGGAGCGAGCGCGGGAGCCGCGGGCAGCGCGAGTCGGAGTTCAAGGAGAACGTCATCCACATCAACCGCGTCGCCAAGGTGGTGAAGGGCGGCCGGCGGTTCTCCTTCTCCGCGTTGGTGGCGGTCGGCGACCAGCAGGGCCGGGTCGGCGTGGGTACCGGCAAGGCCAACGAGGTCTCCGAGGCGGTGCGCAAGGCGCTGGAGACGGCGCGGCGCGCCATGGTGACGGTGCCGATCATCGCCGGGACGATCCCGCACGAGATCGTAGGTCACTCCGGGGCCGGAAAGGTGCTCCTTCGTCCCGCGGGTCCGGGAACCGGCGTGATCGCCGGCGGACCGGTGCGCGCGGTGCTGGAGTGCGCGGGCGTGCACGACATCCTCACCAAGAGCCTCGGGTCGAACAATCCGGGCAACATGGTGCTGGCCACCATGGATGCGCTCACGAGACTGACTACCCGCGAGCGTCTCGCCGTCGAGCGTGGCGTTCCGGTCGAGGCGCTGGAGGCGGCCCATGGCTAAGCTGCTCGAGATCCGACAGATTCGTAGTGGCGTGGGGATGCCGAAGGACCAGCGAGCCACGCTCGCGGCGCTGGGGCTGAAGCACCAGCGGACCGTCATCCAGAAGGACAACCCCGCCATTCGTGGCATGATCTTCAAGGTCCGCCATCTCGTCGAGGTGACGGAGCGGGAAGGGCAGGAGTAAATGGACGGACTCCACAATCTGCGGCGCCCCGAGGGGTCGCACCGGAACCGGAAGCGCGTCGGCCGTGGGCCGGGCTCCGGGAAGGGGAAGACCGCCGGGTACGGCCACAAGGGCTCCAAGGCGCGCACCGGCAGTCACGGACCGGGTGGCGGCAAGGCGCACTTCGAGGGCGGTCAGATGCCTCTGCAGCGCCGCCTGCCCAAGCGGGGCTTCAACAACCCGAACCGGGTCGAGTACCAGGTGGTGAACCTCTTCCAGCTGGAGCGGCTGGAGGAGACCGAGATCACTCCCGAGACGCTCCTGAAGCACGGGCTCATCGGCTACGCAAAGAAGCCGGTCAAGGTGCTCGGCGGCGGTGAGCTGAGCCGGGGTATTACCGTTTCCGCGCACGCGTTCAGCAAGTCGGCGCGCGAGAAGATCGGCGCGGCGGGCGGTACGGTACAGGAGATCGGCTGACGATGAGCAATCCCGTCACCACCCTGTTCCGGATTCCGGAGCTCAAGGACAAGATCCTCTTCACGCTGTTCCTCGTCTTCATCTATCGCCTCGGCGCGCACGTGGTGGCGCCGGGCATCGATGTGACGGCGCTGCGCGATTTCGCGGGTCAGCTCCAGGGGACGGTGTTCGGGATCTACGACATGTTCGTGGGTGGCGGGCTGTCGCGCGCGACGGTATTCGCCCTCGGCATCATGCCGTATATCTCCGCGAGCATCATGTTCCAGCTGCTCGCGGCGGTATTCCCGTCCATCGAGCGGATGCAGAAGGAGGGGGAGGAGGGGCGGAAGAAGCTCACGCAATATACGCGGTACGCCACGGTCGGCCTCTCGGCCGCCCAGGCGTACGGCTATTCGATCTTCCTGGAAGGGATCCCCGGGGCGGTGGTGAACCCGGGCATCGGCTTCAAGCTGATCATGATCCTGGCGCTCACCACCGGCGCCGTGTTCGTGATGTGGCTGGGTGAGCAGATCACCGAGCGCGGCATCGGGAACGGGATGAGCCTGCTCATCTTCTTCTCGATCATCGAGGCGATCCCGAGCGCGATCGTGCAGACGGTCGAGCTGGTGCGGGTGGGTGAGGTCACCGGTCTGGCGCTGATCATCCTTGCCGCGGTCTCGGTGGCCACCATCTCCGCGACCATAGCGGTGACGATGGCGGCGCGGAAGATCCCGGTGCAGATCCCGCGCAAGGTGATGGGGAAGGGGCGGGTCCGGGAGGGCCAGAAGTCCTTCATCCCGCTGCGTCTGATCTCGGCGGGCGTGATGCCGATCATCTTCGCCCAGTCGATCATCGTGGTACCCGGGACCTTCGCGACCTTCGCGGACACCCCCTGGTTGCAGCAGGCGGCGGGCTGGTTCCAGTACGGCACCTGGCCGTATTACATCAGCTTTGGCCTGCTGACGATCTTCTTCACCTACTTCTACACCGCCATCATCTTCAACCCCGTCGATCTGGCGGAGAACCTGAAGAAGCAGGGCGCCTTCGTGCCCGGAGTGAAGCCGGGTGCGCGCACGGCCGAGTACATCGACCGGGTGTTGACGCGCATCTCCTTCCCGGGGTCTCTCTTCCTGACCGCCGTGGCGATCGTTCCGCAGCTGGTTCTCGACGCGGTGGGGGTGCCCTTCCTGGGCCGGCTGCTGGGCGGGACCGGCCTGCTGATCGTCGTCGGCGTCGGCCTGGACACCGTGCAGCAGATGCAGCAGCACCTGCTCCTGCGCCACTACGACGGCTTCATGAAGCGTGGCCGGGTGAAGTTCCGGGGGCGGCAGAGGTATATCTGAGAGGGGTGGTTATCCGTTATCCGTTATCCGTTTGTCAGTTATCAGTCATCAGTCATCAGTTGTCACTTGGGACCGACGAGCTGACCCGGAGCCATGCGGTCTGGCTACTGCGGGGCAGGGCATCGGTCTCGATCCATGACGGATAACGGATAACTGATAGCGGATAACCATAGGCCGTTACAGCTACGTCAACCATCCAGATGCTACTCATCCTCCTCGGCGCGCCGGGGGCAGGTAAGGGAACGCAGGGAAGTCTCCTGGCCGAGAAGCTGGGGGTGCCGAAGATCGCCACGGGGGACATCCTGCGCGAGGCGGTGCGGGCGGGGACGCCGCTGGGCGAGGAGGCGCGGCGCTACATGGATGCCGGCGAGCTGGTGCCGGATGGCGTGATCCTCGGGCTGGTGCGTGACGCGCTGGCCGACCCGTCGGCGGAGAAAGGCGCCATCTTCGACGGCTTTCCGCGCAATGTGGCGCAGGCCGAGTCGCTCGCGGGGATCCTGCGGGAGCAGGGCCGTAGCGTCGACGCGGTGGTCGCGCTCGAGGTCGAGCCGGAGGCGATCGTAAAGCGGATGTCCGGTCGCCGCACCGACCCCGAGACGGGCGAGGTCTACCACATCGAGCACAACCCCCCGCCTCCAGAGATCGCGGACCGGGTGGTTCAGCGCCCCGACGACCGGGAGGAGACGATCCGGCACCGGCTCGAGGTATACGAGGAATCGACGCGGCCGCTGATCGACTACTACGAGCGGGCCGGCGTGCCGGTGCACCGGGTGGACGGGGATCGACCCATCGACGTCGTCCAGGCTGACCTGCAGCGGATCGTGGCGGGTTGATCACGCTGAAGTCGCCCGAGGAGATCAAGGCGATCGCGCGGGCTGGGGCGATCATCGCCGACCTGTTCCGGGTGATTCCGGGCGAGCTCTTACCGGGGAGGAGCACCGCCGACCTGGACCGCTTCGCCGAGGAGTTCATCCGCTCTCACGCGGGCGCGGAGCCGGCGTTCAAGGGCCTGTACGGCTTTCCGGCCACCCTCTGTACGAGCATCAACCACGAGGTCGTGCACGGCATCCCCTCCTCGAGGCGCAAGCTGGTCGAGGGGGACGTGCTGAGCATCGACTGCGGCGTGAAGCTGGAGGGGTTCTACGCCGACGCCGCCGTCACGCTGCCGGTGGGGGAAGTGGCCCCCGAGGTGAGCCGGCTGTTGAAGATGACGCGCGAGAGCCTGCTCGCCGGCGTGGCCGAGGCGCGCCCCGGGAAGCGGCTGGGCGACATCGGCGCGGCGATCCAGGCAGTGGCGGAGCGCGAGGGCTACGGCATCGTACGCGACCTGGTCGGTCACGGGATCGGCCGCTCTCCGCACGAGGAGCCGCAGGTACCCAACTACGGCAAGGCCGGCCGGGGGATGCCGCTCGAGGTGGGGCTGGTGATCGCGATCGAGCCGATGTTCAACCTGGGCACCGCCGACGTGCGCACCATGCCCGACCGCTGGACGGTGATCACCGCCGATCGCCGCGTGTCCGCTCACTTCGAGCACACCGTGGCGGTGACGGAGGCGGGGCCGAGGGTGCTCACGCCGTGGGAGCTGGCTGATTGAGGAAGTGGAACGCGGGGTGGAGGCCTCGGGCTATCCGTTGGGATTGGGGTTATCCGTTAGGATTGGCGTTATCCGTTATCGGTTATCCGTTGGGATCGGTGGACCAGCCCACAGCCCGTCCTCCAGCAACCGCGTCCACCGCCCAAGGAGGGGCTGGTCGGGAGCCGCGTCCTGGTCCGGACGGATAACGGATAACCGCGCATGGACGACCTTGCTCCATCTCCGAATCCTGGTTATTATTCCGAGCTATTGTTCTGACGAAGCGAGGCGACGATGAAGGTACGCGCTAGCGTAAAGCCGATCTGCGAGCACTGCAAGGTGATCCGGCGGCGCGGAGTGGTTCGCATCATCTGCAAGAAGAACCCGCGCCACAAGCAGCGGCAGGGTTAAGTCAACATCGGGAGAGCACATGGCTCGCATCGCGGGTGTCGATCTGCCGCGTGAGAAGCGCGTCGAGATCGGTCTGACGTACATCTACGGAATCGGTCGCGCGTCGGCCCAGAAGATCCTGGAGCAGGCGGGCGTGGATCCCGACCGGCGGGTGCATCAGCTCACCGACGAGGAGGTGAACCGTCTTCGTCGGACGATCGATGCGTCGTACCGGGTGGAGGGCGTGCTGCGGGCCGAAGTGGCGCGGAACATCAAGCGGCTGATGGACATCGGCTGCTACCGCGGGCTTCGGCATCGGCGCGGTCTGCCGGTTCGCGGACAGCGCACGCACACCAACGCACGCACCAAGAAGGGTCCGCGCCGGGCGATCGCCGGCAAGAAGAAGCCCGGGAAGAAGTAAGGAGCGAACAGCCTCATGGCAAAGCCGAAGCAGGGTGGGCGGGCGAAGGCCAAGCGCCACGTCGACGCGGAGGGGATCGCCTACATCCAGGCGACCTTCAACAACACGATCATCACGATCACCGACATGGCGGGCAATGCCGTCGTGTGGGGGAGCGCGGGCAAGGCGGGCTTCAAGGGCTCCAAGAAGTCGACCCCCTTCGCCGCCACCGTCGCCGCCGAGCAGGCCGCGAAGGAGGCGTTGAACATGGGGATGAAGCGCGTGCACGTGCGGGTGCAGGGGCCGGGGTCCGGCCGCGAGTCCGCGATCCAGGCGATCGCCGCCGCGGGCATCGCGATCCGCTCCATCCGCGACGTGACCCCGATCCCGCACAACGGGTGCAGGCCGCCGAAGAAGCGCAGGGTGTGACAACTACGGTTATCCGTTATCCGTTATCCGTTGGAACCGGTGTCGAGCCCGGAGCTGTGGCCCCCAGTTATCGCGCCCAGCGCTAAAGCAGGGGGCAAGCAGCGGGCGGCGTCTCGGTCCCGACTGACAACGGATAGCTGATAACGGATATCCATGGTGAGGAAGGGCGGTGGCGGGGCCAACTTGGTGTAAACCTCAGCGACCGGCTGGGGGAGGAAGCCTTAACAGAACGTCAGGAGATTTCGAGGATCAATGGCGCGTTATACCGGTCCGGTTTGTAAGCTCTGCCGGCGTGAGGGACAGAAGCTGTTTCTGAAGGGAACCAAGTGCTTCACCGACAAGTGTCCGGTGGAGCGTCGCGCATACGGGCCTGGACAGCATGGGCCTGCGAGCGCGCGGCGCCGGAAGGCCTCGGAGTACTCCCTCCAGCTTCGTGAGAAGCAGAAGGTCAAGCGGATCTACGGCCTCTCGGAGAAGCCCTTCCGCAACCTCTTCGAGAAGGCCTCCAAGATGTCGGGCGTGACGGGTGAAAACCTGCTCGTCGGGCTCGAGAGCCGGCTCGACAATATCGTTTACCGCATGGGCTTCGCCTCCTCGCGTAAGGAGGCCCGTCAGCTCGTTCGCCACCGGCACATCCAGGTCAACGGCCGTCTGGTGGACGTGCCCAGCTATCAGGTGTCGCCGGGTGACGAGGTGCGGGTGGCCCCCAAGAGCAAGGACATCCTCCCCGTGCAGGCGGCGCTGGAGTCGCGCACTCGCCCGTCGCGGGTTTCCTGGCTGGCCGTCGACGACGGTACGCGTACCGGTCGCATGGTGGAGCGGCCCGGCCGGGCAGATATTCCGCTCGCGGTCCAGGAGCAGTTGATCGTCGAGCTGTACAGCAAGTAATGCGAATGGCTATCAGCTATCCGCTATCGGCTATCAGTCCCATCGACCGATAGCCGATAGCCGGTAGCCGATAGCTTCTTTACTTATCTCCCGGAGGAGTATGGTGGAACTGGACCTGACCGGCCTGCAGATGCCGAATCTGCCCGAGCAGCCGCGTGAGGGGCAGATCGTGCTGCGTCCGCTCGAGCGCGGTTTCGGGCACACGCTGGGCAACACGATGCGCCGGATTCTACTCTCCCGGCTTCGCGGCGCCGCGGTCTGGGCGTTCCGTACCGACGGCGTTCTCCACGAGCACCAGACAATCCCGGGCGTCGTCGAGGACGTGCACCAGGTCATTCGCAACCTCAAGAACCTGGTCATCAAGCTGGACGACGAGACGGATGAGGCGGTGCTCGAGCTGCGTGCCAGCTCGGCCGGTCCGGTGGCGGCGGCGAACATCCGGGAAAATCCGGCGGTGACCATCGTCAACCCCGATCATCACATCCTCGAGCTCACCGAGGACCGGGACCTGAGGATGGAGCTGTACGTGAACAAGGGGCGGGGTTTCGTGCTGGCGGATCAGCATCCCATCCCTCGGGGAATGCCGGCCGACCTCGTGCGCATCGATGCCGTGTACAACCCGGTGCGCCGGGCTAACTTCGTCGTCGAGGAGACGCGCGTTGGCCAGCGGACCGACTTCGATAGGCTGGTGCTCGAGGTGGAGACCAACGGCGCGATCGACGTGCCGACGGCGGTGCAGTATGCCGCACGGCTGGCGATCGAGCACTTCAGCTACCTGGCCGGTGCACGTCCCTCGTGGACGGAGGAGCGGAGCTGGGGATCGGGTGTGGAATCGGCCGCTGCGCGCAGCCCGTTTGCGGGTGGTGTGCCGGTACCGCCTCGCATCCAGGACGTGCTGAACCGTCCCATCGAGGACCTGGCGGAGCTGAGCGTGCGCAGCCGCAACAGCCTGCAGAAGGAAAACATTCAGACGGTGCGCGACCTGGTCCAGCGGACCGAGGAGCAGATGCTCGCCATCGACAATTTCGGCAAGAAGTCCCTACAGGAGATCAACGAGTTCCTCGCCCAGCAGGGCCTCCGCTTCGGGGTCCGGCTCGCCGAGGGCGAGAACGGCACGTTGTGGTGGTCGGAGGGCGCCGAGGAAGACGGTGAGGGGTCGGGCGGCACCGACGAGGAACCCTCGGCCTGAAGGACACCACTGGAGCGATAGAAGATGCGACATCGTAAGAAAGGCCGTCAGCTCAGCCGTACGGCGAGCCACCGGGAGGCGCTGCTGCGGAACCTGGCGACCAGCCTGTTCCGTCACGGGCGGATCTCCACCACCACCGCCAAGGCCAAGGAGCTGCGTCCGTACGCGGAGCGGCTGATCACGCTGGCCAAGCGGGGAGACCTGCACGCCCGCCGGCTCGCTGCGCGCAAGATTGCGGACCGCGAGGTGCTCGGCACGCTGTTCGACACGATCGGACCCCGCTTCGCCGAGCGCCCGGGCGGCTACACCCGAGTGCTGAAGCTCGGACATCGCCAGGGCGACGGCGCCGAGATGGCACTGATCGAGCTGGTCGACCGCGGGGAGTAACGAGCCGATTCTTTTCGGGCTCGGTTAGAAGCTCGCGGGACACAACAAACAGGGCGCGAAGACGGCTCCGGAAGGGGTCGGGCTCGCGCCCTGGGTGTTTTGGGGAACCCGCACGGCGAATCCGCGGGCGGAATCGCTGGGCGCCGTACTGGCGCGGTGGAAATTGGCGCGGGGTCGGGTTGGGTGGCGGGCATTGGTGGCGTCGGGCAACGGACGTCCGGCACGCGGATCCGTACCCGGGTGTCCCGCCGCATGGCGGGCGGGCATGGCGCGCCCGCAACGTTGATGTGCAGGCGGGTTCCGCACATTCGCGAAACTGCCCGCGCTGGCAAACCAAAAGCGGCCGCTCCTCATACGAGGGGCGGCCGCTTCAACAACTCGAGCGAAACGCGACGCTACCGCTCAGCCGGCCTTCTGCACACGGCCGGCAGAGAGGCACTTGGTGCAGACCCGCACGCGCTTGCGCGTACCGTTCTCGGTGACGATCCGCGCCGGCTGGAGATTCGGGAGCCAGCGGCGGCGGGTCTTGTTGTTGGCGTGACTGACGTTGTTCCCGGTCCGCGGCCCCTTGCCGCAAACGGCGCAAACTGCGGCCATATCAATCTCCTCGTGCGAGCGCGTTCAAGGTCGAGCCTCATAATCTAGACAGGCGTTACGTCGCCGTCAAGCGCGCGCGCTGGCTCGCGTTGACACCCCGGAGGGGCTCCGGTAGGTTGCACCGCGCGAACACCTTCGGGGGCCGGGCGCCACCGTGCGACCGCCGGCGCGCCTGGACGACCGAGCCATCGACGACATGAAGCGGGCACTGATCACCGGAATCACCGGGCAGGACGGCAGCTACCTCGCGGAGCTCCTGCTCGAGAAGGGTTACAAGGTCTACGGCCTGGTCCGGCGCAGCTCGACGCTGAACTTCGAGCGCATCGCGCACATCCAGGACCGCCTGGAGCTGGTCTCGGGAGACCTCTCCGATCAGAACTCCCTTTTCTTCGCACTGCAGGAGTCCGATCCGGACGAGGTCTACAACCTCGCCGCGCAGTCCTTCGTGCAGACTTCCTGGCCGCAGCCCATCCTCACCGGCGACGTCACCGCCCTGGGGGCGACGCGCGTGCTCGAGGCGATCCGCGTCTTCAACCCGAAGATCCGCTTCTACCAGGCCTCGTCGAGTGAGATGTTCGGCAAGGTGCGGGAAGTGCCGCAGCGGGAGGAGACGCCGTTCTATCCGCGCTCGCCCTACGGAGTGGCCAAGGTCTACGCCCACTGGATCACGGTGAACTACCGCGAGAGCTACGGGATGTTCGCCACCAGCGGGATCCTGTTCAACCACGAGTCTCCGCGCCGCGGACTGGAGTTCGTCACCCGCAAGGTCACCGACGGGGTCGCCCGCATCAAGCTCGGGCTCGCCCGCGAGCTGCGGCTGGGCAATCTGGACGCGAAGCGCGACTGGGGCTTCGCCGGCGATTACGTCCGCGCGATGTGGATGATGCTGCAGCAGGACGAGCCGCGCGACTACGTGGTGGCCATGGGCGAGACCCATAGCGTGGAGGAGCTGGTGGAAACCGCCTTCGGCTACGTGGGCCTGGACTGGCGCGAGTACGTGGTGCAGGACCCCAGGTTCATGCGACCGGCGGAGGTCGATCTGCTGATCGGCGACGCCACCCGGGCGCGCAAGGAGCTCGGATGGGAGCCCCGGGTCGGCTTCACCGAGCTGATCCACATGATGGTGGACGCCGACCTCGAGCGTCTCCGGCGCGAGGGGCACGGGGCGGCGCTCGCCGGGAGCGCGTAGACCCGTGCGCGTGCTCGTGACCGGCGCGGAGGGCTTCGTCGGCCAGCACCTTCTGCGGGTGCTCGCGCGCGAGGGCGGTCACGAGGTGGTCGCGGGCTACTACCCCGCGACCGGTCCGGCTACCGTGGGAGAGGCTGCCCGGTTGCCGCAGGTTCCTCTCGACGTGACTTCGACGCGGTCGATCGAGCGGGTTCTCGCGGAGCATCGCCCCGAGTGGATCTTCCACCTGGCGGCTCAGAGCTCGGTGAGCCGCTCCTTCGCGGATCCGCTGGGAACCTGGGAGGTCAACGCGACCGGCACGCTGCGGCTGGCGGAGGCGGTTCGCACGCTGGGGAGCGGTCGGACCCGAATGCTGGTGATCAGCTCCGCGGAGGTATACGGAGCGGTGCCCCCCGAGCAGCAGCCCATCCCCGAGACGGCGCGGATGCGTCCGCAGACCCCGTACGGAGCGTCCAAGGGCGCGGCGGAGCTGGCCGCAATCCAGGCGGCTTCCGGAGGAGGGTTGGAGGTGGTCGTCGCGCGCAGCTTCAACCACACGGGACCCGGTCAGGACGAGCGCTTCGTCTTTCCCACTCTGGCGCGCCAGCTCGTGCGGATGCGCCGGGGAGAGCAGGAGCGGGTCCTGCGGGTGGGGAACCTGGAGGTGGAACGGGACTTCCTGGATGTGCGTGACGTGGTGCGCGCCTACCGTTTGCTGATCGAACGGGGCGAGAACGGCACGGCCTACAACGTGTGCTCCGGGGTGTCGCGGTCGCTGCTCGCGATGGTGCAGACGCTGGTGAAGATCTCCGGGACCGGGGCGCGACTGGAGGTCGACGAGGAGCGCTTCCGCCCGGTGGATATCCCCGTTCTCTATGGTGATCCGACCCGGCTGCAGGCACTGGGGTGGCGCGCCGAAGTCGATCTGGAGCAGACCTTCCGTGACCTGCTTTCTGAAGCAGAGCTGAGTACAACGGCGGAGGTAGGATGAGTGAGGCGCCGGGGACGGTCTATCTCGTCGGCGCGGGGCCGGGGGACCCGGGATTGATCAGCCTGCGCGCGGTGGAACGACTGCGCGCGGCGGACGTGATCGTTTACGACGCGCTGGTGCACCCGGACCTGCTCGAGCACGCCCGCCCGGAAGCCGAGCGGATCTTCATGGGGAAGCGGGCGGGCGAGCCGTCTCCCGGGCAGGAGGCGATCAACGATCTGCTCATCAGACTCGCGCGCACCCACCGTCGGGTCGTGCGGCTCAAGGGGGGCGATCCCTTCGTCTTCGGGCGCGGCGGCGAGGAGGCCCTGGTGCTGCGCCAGGCGGGGATCCCCTTCGAAGTGATCCCGGGAATCACGGCGGGGGTGGCGGCGACCGCCTACGCCGGGATCCCGGTCACCCACCGAGGCCTCTCCTCGAGCGTCGCCTTCGTCACCGGACACGAGGATCCCACCAAGGATGACACCGACCTGGACTGGGAGCACCTGGCCCGCGGCGTGGGGACGGTGGTCTTCTACATGGGCGTGCGACGGATGGAGGAGAACCTGGCGCGCCTGCGGGATGCGGGCCGGCCGGGGGACACCCCGGCGGCAGTGATCCAGTGGGGGACCTACCCGTCGCAGCGCACGGTGGTGGGTACCCTGGACACTCTTCCCGGCCTGGCCGCGGCGGCGGGGATCGGTGCCCCGGCGATCACGGTGGTGGGGGAGGTCGTGCGCCTGCGCGAGGAACTCGCGTGGTTCG
Organism: Longimicrobiaceae bacterium; assembly: GCA_036375715.1. Lineage (NCBI taxonomy): Bacteria > Pseudomonadati > Gemmatimonadota > Longimicrobiia > Longimicrobiales > Longimicrobiaceae > Longimicrobiaceae bacterium. Next base: position 20,326 of record DASVBS010000007.1, read on the forward strand.
AGTCGCGCCCGCTCTTCGGACGCCGGATCGTCGTCACCCGCGCGCGCGCCCAGGCGAGCGAGCTGGTGGCGGAGCTGAGCGCGCTCGGCGCCGACGTGATCCAGTTCCCCACCATCCGGGTGATCCAGCCGCCGGACATCGAGCCGCTGCGCCGGGCGGTCGCCCAGGCCGAGTCGTACGATTGGATCGTCTTCACCAGCGTCAACGGGGTGCAGCGGTTCTGGGCGGAGCTGAGGGCCTCGGGACGGGACACTCGCTGCCTGTGCGGCGTGTCGCTCTGCGCCATCGGTCCGGCCACCGCGGCCGCCATCGAGCTGGAGGGAGCGCAGGCCGACCTCGTCCCGCCGCGCTACATCGCGGAGAGCGTGGTAGCCGCCCTGCAGGAGACGGGAGACCTGACCGGCAAGCGGATCCTGCTGCCGCGGGCGGAGCAGGCGCGCTCGGTGCTGCCGGAGGCGCTGCGGGAGAGTGGGGCCGAGGTGGATGAGGTGGTTGCGTACCGCACCATCCTCGACGGGGCAGGGGCTGAAGACATCCGGCGGCGGCTGACTGAGGGGAGGGTGGACATCATCACCTTCACCGCGAGCTCCACGGTGCGCAACTTCGTGGACCTGGTGGGGACGGAGATCGGCAACGCGAGGGTAGCGTCGATCGGTCCGATCACCTCGGCCACCGCGCGTGAGCTGGGACTGCCGGTGCACGTGGAGGCGGAGGTTCACTCCATCCCTGGCCTGTTGGAGGCGCTGACCCGCTTCGCCGCCACCGTGAGCGAATGACGGCTGGCGGACGCCGAGTCGGCGGGTGGCTGCTGGGCGTGGTGCTCGCGGCGGTCGTGTCCGCACCGTGCGGAGCCCAGGCGCCGGGGGTCACCAACGGCGAGACCCCGCGAAGCGTGACCCCGAACGTTCTGCCCGACCACTGGGTGATGGACGCGGTGCGTCGCGCAGAGGGGATGGGGCTGCTGGAGCAGTCGGTGCCTTTTCGCGCGGCGCTCTCGCTGGATCACGCGGCGGAGATCCTGGAGGAGGCCGCCGCCACGGCGAGCCAACGGGATTCCGCAACCGCTCGGCTAGCGAGGGGGTGGCTGAGCCGCTTCCGCCGCGAATACGGGGGACTCACGGCCGGCGGCGCGGCGCGCTGGCTGGGCCTGCAGGCTGCTGTTGCGGGTGAGTCGCACACGGGGCGGGTCGCGCCCGGCTTCGGCGAGCTGGGGGAGGAGCGCAAAGGTGCGGTCGCCCTCGACGACGAGGGATGGGTCGGAGCGGAGACGGAGTTGTCGGCCGCGCTGGGCGAGCACCTGGCGCTGATGTTCGCGCCCCGCGTCAACAGCGAGCGGACGCGGCTCGAACGCTTCGAGCTGGTGACCGGATGGGGCAACTGGCGTCTCTCCGCGGGCCGCCAGCCGGTGGGGTTGATCAAGAGCCCGGCGGCGGGCCTGGTCCTCTCCGGAGGGGTGGCGCTGGACCGGGTATCGCTGAGGACCGAGCGGATGCGCCGTCTCCCTGGCTTTCTGAGGGTGATGGGGCCCGTGGGGGCGGAGCTGGTGGTGAGTCGCCTGTGGAACGACGAGCGGCACGAGCGCGAGCCCTTTCTGTGGGGAGGGACGCTCTCCGTCCAGCCGTTCCCGCGGTTTGGGCTCGCGGTGCACCGAGCGGCGATGTTCGGGGGGCGGGGCTACGCCGAGCCCGTCACCCTCGAGACCCTCGTCGACATGCTGCTCGGGCGGGTGTCGAACCTGGGCTTCGAGAACCAGATCGTCTCGGTGGAGGCGCGCTACCGCCTTCCCACCGAGCGGTGGGCACCGCTGACTGCCTATCTCGAGTGGGGGTCCGAGGATGCCGCCGGGGCCTGGTGGGACGTGCCGGGGCGGGTGTTCGGCCTGGAGAGCCCGGCCATTCCCGGCCTGGAGGCGCTCGCGATCGGTGCGGCCTATACCGACATCGCAGCGCACTGCTGCTTCAACCCGCCCTGGTATCGCCATCACGCCTTCTACGGCGCCTGGGCTGCGTATGACCGCCCCCTGGGGCACCGATTGGGGGGTGAGGGGTCGGAATGGCTGGTGTACGGCAGCTTCGACCGTCCGGAGGAGGGCTATCGCGTCGAGGCGCAGCTCTTTCGACGGGAGCGCTCGGGGCAGAACCTGTACGTACCCGGGCGGGAGGAGAGCGCAGGCGCCGCGTTGCGCGCCAGCTGGCGCCAGCGTCCCGGCCTCGAGCTCAGGGGCGAGGGCGCACTGGAATCCGGCAGTGGGTGGAGCGAACGCCGCCTTCGCCTGGGCGCCCACGTCTTCTTCTGAGACCGAGATGGAGGACGGCCGAATTACGAATTACAAATTACGAATTACCGATGCACTTTGAATTTTGAATTTTGAATTACGGACAGCAGGGCCTCCTCGGCGCCCTCCGGGAAATCCTCTGCGTACTCTGTGGTTTGCCGGCGTGGACCTGCAAACGCGACACATCAGTCGCGATCGCATTCGTAATTCGTAATTCGTAATTCATAATTGTTTCTATGAACGATTATCCGAGTTTCCGGCCGCGGCGGCTGCGGCGGAGCGAGGCGCTGCGCGGGTTGGTGAGAGAGAGGACCGTGCAGCCGGCCGACCTGGTGCTGCCGCTCTTCGTGGTGCCCGGGAAAGGGGTGCGGCGGCCGGTGAGCTCCATGCCGGGGGTGGACCAGACCTCGGCGGACGAGCTGCTACGTGACGCGACCGAGGCGCTCCAGCTCGGGATCCCGGCGGTGCTGCTCTTCGGCATTCCCGAGGAAAAAGATGACGTGGGCTCCTCGGGCTACCACCCGAGCGGGGTCGTGCAGGAGGCGGTGCGGCTGCTCAAGCGCGAGCTGCCGGAGCTGATCGTGGTGACCGACGTCTGCCTCTGCGAGTACACCTCCCACGGGCACTGCGGGGTGTTGAGGGGCGAGACGGTAGACAACGACGCGACCCTGCCGTTGCTGGCGCGCATGGCGGTGAGCCACGCCGAGGCGGGCGCGGACATCGTGGCGCCCTCTGACATGATGGACGGGCGAGTGAAGGCGATCCGCGCGGCGCTGGACGTGAAGGGGCACACCGACGTGCCGATCCTTTCTTATGCGGTCAAATACGCGTCGAGCTTCTACGGTCCCTTCCGCGACGCGGCGGAGAGTGCCCCCTCCTTCGGAGATCGCCGCGGCTACCAGATGGACCCCGCCAACGCACGCGAAGCGCTCCGCGAGGCGCGTCTGGACATCGACGAGGGGGCGGACCTGCTGATGGTCAAGCCCGCTCATGCCTACCTGGATGTGATCCACCGCGTGCGCATGGCCACCGAGCTGCCGCTCTGGGCGTACCACGTCTCCGGCGAGTACGCGATGGTGATGGCCGCGGCGGAGCGCGGCTGGCTCGACGGCGACCGGGCGATGACCGAGGTGCTGACGTCGATCAAGCGCGCCGGGGCCGATCGGGTGGTGACCTACTACGCCCGCCAGTTCGCGCGTCGCGCGCGGGAGGGGTGAACGGCTGAAGGCCCGTCGCTGGCCGACCGATTCTGAGGGATAGAGGACCGGCACCGGTTCTGGCGGCGACGGGACCACACGTACCTTGGGGCTTCCCGATCGAGGACCGGCCTTGAAAGTGCTCGTCACAGGTGGCGGGGGGATGCTGGCGCGGGCAGTGACGGCGGAGCTACAGCGCCGCGGCCACCAGGTCGATGCACCGCCTCGCTCCGAGCTCGATGTCACGGACGAGGCGGCTATTTGTGCGCGAATCATGCAGAGCAGGCCGGCCGCCGTGATCCAGTGTGCGGCGTTTACCAACGTGGACGCTGCGGAGGAAGCGGAGGCCGAGGCCTTCCGGGTCAACGCGAAAGCCACGGAGTATGCGGCTTCGGCCTGTCATAAGATCGGAGCCGCACTCGTTTACCCGAGCACAGACTACGTCTTCGCGGGAACGGGAGAGCGCCCGTACAGACCGGACGATCCGACCGGTCCGGTGAACGCGTACGGGCGCTCGAAGCTGGCTGGGGAGCGGGCCGCGCGCGAAGCGGGGCGATACCTGATAGTTCGCACAAGCTGGCTTTATGGTGCGGGTGGAAGGAACTTCGTCGACACCATCCGGCGGTTAGCGAGCGAGCGGTCGCGGCTGGAGGTGGTGGACGATCAGGTGGGGCGGCCGACGTGGACGGGCACACTCGCTAAAGCCATGGTGGAACTGGTTATGCGTGGGGCGACGGGGGTGGTCCACGTGACCGACCAGGGTGAGCCGGTGAGCTGGGCGGGCGTGGCGCGGGAGGTGGTGGAGCGGTTGGGGGCGAAGGTAGAGGTGGTGCCGGTGCCGACCGAGCGGGTGCCGCGGCCGGCCCGACGCCCTGCGTATTCGGTGCTGGATTGCTCCGGGGCCGAGGCGGTATTGGGGGAAGCGTTGCCGGAGTGGAGGGGGGTGCTGGCGGGGTATCTGGCCTCGTGAGCGAGACGATCTCGGAAAATTCCTCCTATGGGTCGGGTAGATGAATAGTGCGCTGGCGCAGGTCGCCGCGATCGAGGAGGCGCAGCCTTCTCCCGGTCCCCTGCGACCCTTCGATGTGCGGCTGAGGAGGGAGATTGCGCATCGGCGGCTGGTGATCTCGATGATGCGGCGGTTCCTGAGGGTGATGGGATTGCACGTGCTCGACGCCGCGCTGCTGGGGGTTGGCCTGGCCGCGCTCTCGCGGGCCTGGCCGGGGCAGCTGGCCATCGGACGGTATGCGCTGGCGGTGATCGCCATCACCCTGTTGAGCCTCAACGCCCTATCGGCCTACGATCCCGGGATCGGGCGACGAGACCATCGCCGTCTGCTTTCCGGAGTGCTCCTGTCGCTGTTGATCCTGGGTTGCCTGGTGGCTTTCCCGCCGCAGCTCGCGATTCCGGTGCGGGAGCTGGTCGTATTCGGAGCGCTTGGCTTTCCGCTCCTGGTGATCGGACGGGAGGCCGCCGAGTGGCTGGTGAAGCAGGTGTACGTTCGCGGGATCGGGCTGCGCCGCGCGGTGATCATCGGAAACCTGGAAGAGGTTGGCCGCGCCATCGAGCGGCTGCGTGACTCGCGCGACGCCGACCAGTACATCGAGGGGCATCTCTCCCCGACGGGTGTGGCGGATCCGACTTCGCTCGGCGACGTCTCCCGGCTGGCGCAGATCCTGGAAGAGCGCGACGTCCAGGAAGTCATCGTCGCGACGTCGCTGCCGAGCGCCGAGATCCGGCGCATCGCCGACTGCTGCTTCGACCACGGCGCGGCGCTGTTCGCGGTCCCGCCGGTCAGCGACGTGGTGGACTGCCGCGCCGAGCCGATGCGCATGGGCTCCTGTCCGCTCATCCGGCTTCACCCCGGGCGGCTGGAGGTGCCGGCCCTGCTGTTGAAGCGCGCGTTCGACCTGGTGCTCGCCTCGCTGATGCTGGTCGTGGCGCTCCCGCTGATGGCGCTGATCGCCATCGCCATCAAGCTGGATTCTCCCGGTCCGGTGTTCTTCCGGCAGGTACGGGTGGGGCTCGGCGGCCGTCGCTTCGTGATGTGGAAGTTCCGGAGCATGTACATCGACTCCGAGGAGCAACACGATGACGTGCTCTGCCTCAACGCCTACCCCGATCGCCGCCTCTTCAAGGCGCCCCAGGACCCGCGGATCACCCGGGTGGGGCGGATCCTGCGGCGCATGAGCCTGGACGAGCTGCCTCAGCTCTTCAACGTGCTGGCCGGCGATATGTCGCTGGTGGGGCCGCGCCCGCCGATTCCCCGGGAGGTGGCGGAGTACGAGCCGCACCACTTCGAGCGGCTGTCCGTCGTGCCCGGCATCACCGGCCCGTGGCAGGTCGGAGGGCGAAACCTGATCACCGACTTCGAGAAGGTCGTACGGATGGAGAAGGCCTACATCCAATCGTGGTCGCTCCTTCTCGACGCCAAGATCCTCCTCCGAACCGTGAAGGTGGTGCTGAGCGGCGAAGGCGCCTACTGATGCGGGTCGCACTGGTTACCGATTGGCTCACCTCCTTCGGCGGCGCCGAGAGGGTGTTGATGGAGCTCCATCGACTCTTCCCCGAGGCGCCACTTTATACATCCGTATACGATCCATCGGGCCTTCCCCCGGAGATGCAGGGTTGGGACGTTCGTCCCTCCTTCCTGCAGCGGGTCCCGTTCGCCCGCAGCCACAGGCAGGCGTTTTTGCCGGTGATGCCGCTGGCCTTCGAGCAGTTCGACCTGCGCGAGTTCGATCTGGTCATCTCCGGCAGCAGCGCCTGTGCGAAAGGGGTGATCACCCGCCCGGACGCGCTGCACCTCTGCTACTGTCACACCCCCTGCCGCTATCTCTGGGACCTCTATCACGACTACACGGGCGGTAGCCGGGCGAGGGCGCTGATCGCGCCGGTAGCTCACTGGCTGCGCGTGTGGGACCGGGTCTCGTCCGACCGGGTGGACCATTTCGTGGCAAACTCGCGCGAGGTAGCCGGCCGGATCCGCAAGCATTACCGCCGCGAGGCGGACATCGTCCACCCGCCGGTCGACGTCGAGCGGATTCAGCCGAACGGTGCGCCGCCGGAGGACTTCTACCTGACCGTGTCGCGGCTGGTCTCGTACAAGCGGATCGACCTGGCGGTGCAGGCCGCTACCCGGCTCGGGCGACGGTTGATCGTGGTGGGCGATGGGCCCGAGCGCGCGCGGCTCGAGGCGCTGGCGGGCCCGACTGTGGAGCTGGTCGGATACCTACCCGACCGGGAGGTGGCGGAGCTGCTGGCGCGCTGCCGCGCCTTCCTCTTCCCGGGCCACGAGGACTTCGGGATCGCGGCCGTCGAGGCGCAGGCCGCCGGGCGTCCGGTAGTGGCGTTCGGGCGCGGTGGCGCCCTGGACAGCGTGGTCGACGGGAAGACGGGGGTGCTCTTCGAGGAGCAGACCGTCGCGGACCTGGCCGAGGCGATGCTCGAGCTGGAGCGGACCGAGATCGATCCCGACATCTGCCGCGCCAACGCGGAACGTTTCGGGGCGGCGCGCTTCCGTGACCAGATCTCCGCGGTGATCGAGCGCCAACTGGAGGGCGAGCTGCGGCGGGGTACCTCCGAGCCGGCGCTGGAGCGGCGGGCCGGGAGAGTGTGACCGCGCGCGAGCAGCTCGGGGTAAGCAGCTGCGACGGGAGGCGCCCGCACCTACGTCGTTCAGCCTCCGACGTCTCCGCCGGATGCTCGCATTTTGGGGGATGACGGCGGCGGCTGACGAGAACCGAGCACGCATGATCGTCGTCATCAAGATCGCGGCCCGGGGGGACCTCCTCCTCGCGGCGCCGGCGTTCCGCTACCTGCGGGAGAGCCGGCGTGGTGAGCGCATCGTGCTGGTGGTGGGGGAGTCGTGCCGGGACGTGGCGGAGCACCTGCCGTACTTCGACGAGATCCGCACGATCGACGATCGCGCCCTGTTCACCGGCTCTCCGATCGCAAAGCTGCGGGTGGTGGGAGAGCTGCTCCGCATCCTGCGGAGTGCACGCGGAGGTGGGCACTCCGAAGCGATCGTGCTGCATCGCGACTGGCGCTACGGTGTGGTGGCCTGGTTGGCGGGGGTGAAGACCCGACGGGGCTTTTCCTCTGGTCGGGGCGATCGCTTCCTGACGCACCCATACCGGGCGGGCGAGCGGGAGCACCACGAGGCGCAGTACCTGGGCGTCATGGGTGGATCCGGGGCGGTTTTGCCGGGACCCGCCACTCTCTGGCGCTTCGCGCCCGGAGAGCGGGAGCGGGCGCTGCAGAAGGCGGCCTCGCTGGGACTCGAAGTGGATGGTCGGCCACTGTTGGCGCTGGGGTTCGGCGGAGGACGAAACGTGAAGATGGCGGTGGACCTCAAGCTGTGGCCCCTGGAGCGCTACGTCGAGCTGGCCGGGCGGCTGGAGGAGGAGGGGATGCGCGCCGTCTGGCTGGGGGATGGCCACGACGCGGAGCGGTTGGGCGAGGTGGATCCGGGTGTGAACCTGGCCGGGCGGCTGAGTGTGGTGGAGACCGCCGCGGTGGTGAGCGCCTCCCGGCTGGTGATCGCCAACGACACCATGCTGCTCCACCTCGGTCGGGTGCTGGGTATACCGGCGCTGGGGATCTTCGGGCCCACTGACCCCGCGCATACGGGGCCGCACCTTCCCGGCTCCGCCTACCTCTGGCTCGGACCCGACAGGGTCCCCTGTTCCCCCTGTCACCAGGACGGCTACTATCCGCCCTGCCGCTTCGAGCATCGCTGTATGCGTGAGCTGCCGGTGGAGGCGGTGCTGCGCACCGCGCTGCGCCTGCTGCGGGCTGAGCCATCGGCCGCCGGACTGGATCGAAGTGTAGGAGTCGGTTAGCTTTCGCCCCATCATTCCGGCACCGCCCGGCTTGCAGGGCGGCTGGTCAACGCGCCTCGCCCGGCTGTGCGGGAGTCGATTTTCGACCGAGCCACGGTGGGGCGATTTTGACATTCAGGGGCGGTCTTCACTCATATCCGAGAATGTGAATGATGGTACGTTGTCTGATCCTGACAGCGCTGACGCTCGCGCTCACCGCGGCTGGGGCCGGTGCGCAGGAAGGGATGACGGCCGCCACTGAAGCGCTGATCCAGCCGGGCGATCAAGTTGTCCTCACCATCTGGCGCGAGCCGGACCTGAGCGGGACTTTCACCGTGGACGCCGACGGGATGGTGTCGTTGCCGCGCGTGGGACCGGTAAAGGCGTCGGAAATGACCGGCCTGGAGCTGCAGAGCCACGTGCGCGAGGTGCTCACCCGCTACCTGCGCAACCCGTCGATCGAGATCCGCGTCCTGCGACGGGTCGGTGTGCAGGGTGAGGTGCTGCGCCCCGGTCTCTACATGATCGACCTCACCACCACCCTGCGAGAGGTGATCTCCGAGGCCGGCGGGATCACGGAGTTCGGCAACCCCGAACGGATTTCCATCATCCGCGATGGTGAGCGGATCCCCATCGGTAGCGGCGCCAGCGCTCGCTTCGTGGGCGTTGAGCTTCAGTCCGGAGACCAGGTTCTGGTCGGCCGCCGGAGCTGGTTCGAGTTGAACTCACTCGCCATAGTCAGCACGGCCGCCGTGGTCGTCTCGGTGGCGGTCCCCCTGCTGCGCTCCGCCTTCTGATGCGCACGACCTCCGAGGCGGTCGACATCCGCGAGTTCGCCCTCGCTCTGCGACGGGAGTGGCGCTGGGTGGCCGGCGGCGTGATCGTCGGCCTCCTCCTCGCCGTCCTGGTCCTCCTCTTCGTGCGGCCCCGGTACCAGGCCAGCGCGACCGTGCTGCTCCGCACCCAGATCACCCATCCGGGCTCGCTGATGAGCTCGAGCGGAGGAGGGGAAGGGGAGGGGACTTCGGTGTCGCTCGGTGGGCTGGCCGAGATGTTCTCGATGGACACCGGCTTCGAGACCGAGATGGAGATCCTGGGCAGCCGTGCCGTGGTCGGCGCGGTGGTCGACTCCCTGGGACTCCAGGCGCGCGTGCTGAAGCCGTGGGGTACGCCGCTCCGCGACATCATCGCTTCCGCCCATATCCCGACCGACCTGGAGACGATCGAGCTGGAATTCGAGCGGACGGCGAACGGTTACCGGGTTGAGGGGGAAGGGGTGCGGGCGACCGCCAGGCCTGGCGAGCCCTTCGAGGTGGCGGGGGCGCGGCTGACGTTGCGGCCGGAACTGCCGGACGAATTCACCCTCGAGTTGACCTCGCGGCAGGACGCGGTCAAGCGGACGCTCGCGGCGCTCAACGTGGAGCGCGCCGGCGGAAACGTGGCCGAGCTGACCTATCGCGATGTCGACCCGCACACCGCCGCGGGCGTCGCCAACGCCATCATCGACAAGTACATGCTCCGCCGCACCACCACGGACCGGAGCACCAACCGTCGCCGCTACGAGTTCCTGCGGAGCCACACCGACAGCATCGCCACACAGCTCCAGCTGGCCAGCGAAGAGTTGCGGCGTCACCAGGAGCAGAGTGGCCTGCTCAGCCCCGAGGTGCGCACCGAGGCGGAGGTGGAGCAGGCGATGGCGCTGAAGAGCCGGCGGCAGGAGCTGGAGATCGACGCGCGGGCGCTGGCCCAGATCCTTGCCCTCGGCGAGCAGGGCACGCTCGACGCGCACGCGGTGGCCTCCTACCCGACGCTGATCCAGAACGCCGCGGTCAACCAGCTGCTCGCGCGCCTGTCCGACCTGGAGGCGCAGCGCACCGAGCTGCTCGATCGACGTACCCCCGAAGATCCCGACGTGCAGCTGGTGGAGCTGGAGATCGGGCAGACACAGCAGCGCATCGTAGAGATCGCCCGCTCCTTCCAGGCCGGGGTCGCGCGGCAGATCGCCGAAGTGGATCGCGAGCTGGCACGCTCGCAGGCGCAGCTGGCCGCGCTGCCGGAGGCGGTCGAGCGCAGCCTGCAGCTCGAGCGCGAGGTCGATCGCCTCTCGGAGACGCTGGTGGCCCTGCAGACCCAGCTCGTTCAGGCTCGGCTGGCGGCCATCGCCGAGGGCGGCGACCTGATGCAGATCGATACCGCGGAGCCGCCGCGGCGGCCGCTCTACCCGCGCGCCCCCATCACGCTCGCGCTGGGCCTGTTCGGCGGGCTCTTCTTCGGGGTGGTCAGCGCCATCGGCAACGGCTCCCTGGGCCGGCGGGTGCACGATCCGTTGCAGATCGAGCGGCTCACGGGGATACCGGCGGTCCTGCTGCGGCACGATGCGCCGCTGCTGCTCCGCGACGTCGACACCGCGCGCAGCATCCTGGTGGTGGCGGCCGATCGGGAGAGCAGGGCGCTACCCGCAGCGCGCCGGCTGGCGGCCACCGGCGCGCTGCGCGGGCGCACCGTCGTCCTGGCCGACCTCGAGGATGTGCACCACCTGCCCACCGGGGAGATGGCCAGCGCTGCCGCCGACGCGGCAAGGGACGCAGCGGAGGCAGACGCGGAGGTGGATGGTGGGCTGTCCCGGGTGCCGGGTAGCGAGGCCCTGGGCGGCGAGGCTTCACCTCGCAAAGCGCCGCCTGGTAAAGGGTTGACAGCCAGGGCGGGCGCCGACGCGTCGGGCGTACCGACCAGCTCCCACGCGCTGGAGCCGACGCCGGAGCCCCAGGGGGGTGGCTACCTGCTCTTCCGTCCGAACGGAAACCTGCGGATGGGTGCCCGCCCGCTGCTGGACCGGCTGGAGGAGCGGGGCTCGCTGGTCGTTGCCGCTCTGCCGCCCCCGGATCAGGCGGTGACCGCCGCCCTGGTCGAGTCGGGCCGCAGCGTAGCGGTCGTGGTGCGCGCGGGCAAGACCACCCGCGCCTCGCTCGAGGAAGTGCTCCAGGCGCTCGCGCGCATGGACGTCGACGTCTCGGGCGTCATCCTGGACCGAGGCAAGGGACTCCGCGGGTGATGGCCACGCGTGCGGTCGAGGCTGGGTTCAAGCGGCCCGCGACGGGCCGGCGGGGCGTCGTGGAGGCCCGCGCTGAGCCCGAGGTCGTCTCGCCGAGTCGCGCGCAGAAGGCGGTGCTCCTCTTCCTGGTGACCTTCCTGATCGTCTTCCCCAAGGGAGGCATCAAAGTCGGAGGGGTGCCGATCACCTGGGGATATTTAGGGATGGGCCTGGTCTCGCTCTGGCTGCCGTACGCGCTGCTCGCCAGGCGCGCCGCTCCTCTGCGAACGGCGCGCCTGGTCGCAATGGGGATGCTGGTGCCGTTCCTGGCGGTGAGCTGGGGCGGAATCCTGGCGCACGGGGCGATGGACACCGGGTTCGCTCTTTCCTTCGTCACCACCTTCTTCGTCATCCCACCGGTCATGCTGATCGTGCTGGGGATGCACATCGACCGCATCGACCTGGACCTGCTCCTGCGCGCGGTGCGGATGGCGGTGCTCCTGGTATCCGCCTATGGCATCTTCCTCTTCTTCTACAAGCTCGCCACCGACAGCTTCATCGAGATCCCGTACCTGACTGTGAACGCGGGCGACGTGGGCGAGCTGGAAGGCAAATCGATCGATCGCGGCGGCGTCTTCAAGCTCATCTCCACCTATAACAACGGGAACGTGTACGGGATCTCGCTGTTGATGCTCCTGCCCCTGTACACGTTCTTGGAGAAGCGGCTGAGTAGCGTGCTGACGGTGAAGGCCTCGCTGGTGCTGACTCTCTCACGCACCGTGTGGGCGGGGTTGGTGGTTTACGAGGTGCTCAGCCGCCTGTACGTTCGTCGCCCAACGTGGAAGACGGTGGCGGCGATTGCGGGTTGGGTCTCCCTGGCGGCGGTGGGGGTCTGGTATGCTCTGGACCTGCTGGATCGCGACCTCGGCTTCCTCTTCGACCGCACCCTGGGAGGGCGCATCGACCAGGTGCGCTACCTGTTCGAGGCCAGCCTGCTCCCCGCCCGGCCGTTCGACGTGATTCAGGAGATGATCTACCTTTCGGTGGTGGATTATTTCGGGTTGGTGGGCCTGCTGACCTTCCTGGTCGGGCTGACGGGTCCGCTGGTGCTGCACCTGGCACGCTTTCTTCCGCACTGGGAGACCGAGTACAAGAGGAGCCTGGCCGTCGGATTGATCGTGTACCTGTTCGTGGCGATCTCCGACGGGGCGTTGCTGTACATTCCGGTGATGGCGATCTACTGGTTCGTGGTTTCTCTGCTGCTCTCGAACAATCCGAGCTTCCGGGACTTCGTGCCTGCCGGCCGGCGCGCGGGGACGGCATGAACCGCACGCCTCGCGTCTACGTCCTGCTGCTGAACTGGTGCGGCTGGCGGGACACGATCGAGTGCCTGGAGAGCGTATTCCGGCAGGCCTACGCGGATTACCGCGTCGTGGTCTGCGACAACGATTCTCCGGATGGGTCGGTCGATCACATCCGGGCGTGGGCCGAGGGCCGGGAGATCGCGGCCGTGCCGGAGGGACACCCGCTGCGCCACCTCTCCGATCCTCCCGCGGCGAAGCCCATCCCCCTGGCCGAATACGATCGCGAGCAGGCCGAGCGCGGCGGCGACCCGGGGCTCGATCCGCCGCTGGTGCTGATCCACACGGGCGGCAACCTGGGCTTCGCCGGCGGGAACAACGTGGGCTTGCGCTACGCGCTCGCGCGTGGCGATGCCGACTACGTCTGGCTGCTGAACAACGACACCGTGGTCGCCCCGGATGCCCTGGCGACGATGGTGGCGCGCGTCGAGGCGGGCGAGCGGGTGGGAATGGCGGGGGCGAAGCTCCTCTACTATGACGAGCCGCGGCGGGTGCAGGCGATCGCCGGTGGGCTGCTCACCCCGTGGCAGGGGTTGGCCACCCACCTGGGGAGCGACGAGCAGGATGACCAGAGTCGCTGGACCGACCCGGTGGAGGTCGATGTGGTGCTCGGCGCCTGCCTGCTGGTGCGCCGCACGCTGATCGAGGAGGTGGGGCTGCTGGACGAGGAGTACTTCATGTACTCCGAGGAGATGGACTGGTGCTGGCGGGCGCGGCGGCGCGGATGGAAGCTCATCTATGCTCCAGGGAGCGTGGTCTGGCACAAAGTGGGGAGGAGTGCGGGGCAGGGCAGCCCCTTCCAGGACTATCACGCGGCGCTGGGCACCCTGCTGTTCGTGCGCAAGAACTTTCCGCGGCTCGCGCCGATCGCCATGGCTTATGGCCTCTACCGGATGCTGCTCCCCAAGATCGTACGGCTCGAGCCGGCGCGGGCACTGGCGGTGATGCGCGCGTACCGGGACTACCTGGGGCGCTCGCGCGGCGCGCGCCCCCGCGCGACGTGACCGGGGCGATCGAGACATCGCGCTCCCGGCCGGGCCGGATGGACGGTATCGTCATCGGTGCGCTCGAGTCCGAGCTCCCCGCGGGCGGCGGAATCCAGCGCTATGCCGCGGGCCTGGTTCCGGAGCTGCTCGCCCTGGAGGAGAGGGCGGTCGCGTTGGTGGCGTCGCCCGCCGTGGGCGAGGCCTTCGGCGAGCGCGCCGTGGTTGCCCGTCCGCGGCGGATGGCGCGCGGCAACTTCGTCGGCAACCTGCTGCGGGTGACGTGGCACCAGACCGCCCTGCCGCGCCTCCTCCGTGAGCGAGGGGCGCGACTCTTCTACTCCACCACCACCGACGGGATGCTGGCGCCCGCCTGCCCGCAGGTCGTCACCGTGCACGATCTCATCCCCCTGCTCCATCCCCGCTCCGCGCCCCGCCTCCAGTACCACTTCCGCTACGTGGTTCCCCGCATCGTGCGCGCTTCCGCGGCCGTCGTGGCCATGTCCAAGGCAACGCGTGCCGACCTCGAGCGCTTCTATGGCGTTCCCGGGGAGCGGGTGCACGTGGTCCACCAGGGATATCGCAGCGAGGTCTTCCACACCGGCGCGGTGAAGGCCAGCCGCGAGGTCGCGCGCCGCTTCGGCCTCGGGCGGTACTTCCTCGCCACGGCTGACGGGCGATCGTACAAGAACATCCCCCGGGTGATCGAGGCTTTTGCGCGGCTGCTGCGGAATGAGCCGTCGAGCGATAACCCGGCACGGAACGGCGAGCGAGAGGTTCGCTCGGCAGGTGACCTCGTGCGAGGAGACGGCGGAGTAGACAACGGTCCGGGACGGGGCGACGTCCAGCTCGCTCTGGTCGGGCGCAGCAGCCGCAAGGAGGTCGACCTGCCGGCCCTGGCCGCCGAGTTGGGCGTGGCGGACCGCACCCGCTTCCTCGGGTTCGTCACCGACGAGGAGCTGGCCGCGCTATATGCCGGGGCCGAGGCGTTCGTCTTCCCGTCGCTGTACGAGGGGTTCGGCATCCCCCCGCTGGAGGCGATGGCCTGCGGTTGTCCGGTGATCGTGGCGGAGCGCGCGTCGCTCCCCGAGGTGTGCGGAGACGCCGCGCTGTACGTGGATCCCGAGCGGATGGACGATATCGCGGCGGCGATGGGGCGTATCCTCGCCGAGCCGGAGCTACGCGCCGGGCTTGCGAGGCGGGGTCCAGAGCGCGCGGCACACTTCAGCTACCGCACCGCGGCGGCGGCAATCCGCGAGGTTCTACACGCCGTCGCGGAGCGGTGCGGAGGGGTGCCGGTATGAGCGGGCCCGAGCCGACCCCGACACCGCCGGTGGCGGGGCTGACGCGCGGGAGTCTGCTCGCGCGCAATGCCGTGCTGAATCTGCTGGGGCAGGGCGCGCCGATGCTGGTGGCACTGGTCGCCATCCCGGTGCTGATCGCGGCACTCGGAACCGAGCGCTTCGGCGTGCTGACCCTGATCTGGGTGGTGATCGGCTACTTCAGCCTGCTCGACCTGGGGCTGGGGCGGGCGCTCACCCACCTGGTGGCGGAGAAGCTCGGGGCCGGGCGGGAGGAGGAGATCCCCGCGCTGTCGTGGACCGCGCTGGCGCTCGTCCTGGCGCTGGGGGCGGCGGGAGGTCTGGTCGCCGCGCTCCTGGCGCCGTGGTTGATCCTGGAGGTGGCGCACCTGCCAGCGGAGCTGGAGCGCGAGACCGTGGGGGCGATGTACCTGCTCGCCCTCTCCCTGCCGGCCGTGGCCAGCACCGCGGCGCTCCGGGGCATTCTGGAGGCGGCGCAGCGTTTCGACCTGGTGAACGCGCTGCGCGTGCCGCTGGCGGCCTTTCTCTATGCCGGACCGCTGCTGGTGCTGCCGTTCTCCAACCGGCTGGTGCCCATCGTGGGCGTGTTGCTGGTGGGGCGCCTGCTGGGGTGGGCCGCCCACCTCTGGATGTGCCTGCGCACCCTCCCGCAGATGCGGCGGGTGCAGGTAGACCGACTGGCTGTGCCGGCGCTGATCCGCTTTGGCAGCTGGGCTACGGTGAGCAACCTGGTCAGTCCGCTGATGGTCTACCTCGATCGCTTCCTGATCGGGGGGATGGTCTCGGTGGCCGCCGTGGCCTACTACGTCACGCCGTACGAGGTGGTGACCAAACTCTGGGTGGTGCCCTACGCGGTGGTGGGCGTGCTCTTCCCGGCGGTGGCGGCGGTGCACGCGGCCGATTCGACGCGCACCGGGCAGCTCTTCCGGCGCTCGCTGCAGGCGCTCCTGCTGGTGATGTTCCCCGTGACCCTGGTGCTGGTGACCCTGGCGCCCGAAGCCCTCGACCTCTGGCTCGGCGCCGAGTTCGCCCGCAACAGCGCGCCCGTGCTGCGCTGGCTGGCGATCGGCGTCTTCGTGAACAGCCTGGCGCAGGTGCCGTACACGGTGCTGCAGGGGATGGGGCGTCCGGATCTGACCGGGAAGCTGCACCTGCTCGAGCTCCCGCTCTACCTGGTGGGCCTGTGGCTGCTGGTGGGCCGGTGGGGGATCGTGGGCGCGGCCGCTGTCTGGGTGCTGCGCATCGGCGTGGATACCGTGGCGCTCTTCGCGCTGGCGCGGCAGCGCCTTGGACGGGAGAGAGGACTGCAGGGTCTGGGGGGAATGGTGCTCGGCGCGCTGGCCCTGCTGCTGGCGGGGGCGGCGATGCCCGGCACCACCAGCCGCCTGGCCTATGTGATTGCCGTGCTGGTGCCCTTCGCGGTGGTGGCGTGGCGGGTCGGGTTGCGCGGGCGGGGGCGCCAGGGTCTGCTCGAGATGGTCCGGCGGGAGGGGGCCGGATCGACGGTGGCACCGTAGATCGGCGGCGCCGGGATGCTCGAGTGCCGGGTGTGCGGGGCGCGGGGGGAGCACGAGCGGTTCGTCGCCCGGGAGATGATGTTCGGGCGGCGAGACCCGTTCGAGTATTTCGCCTGCGGCTCCTGCGGATGCCTGCAGATCGTCGAGGTGCCGGCGGGCCTGAGCGCCCACTACCCGAGTGACTACTACTCCTTCGCGCGACCGCGCGAGGGGCGCGTGAAGCGGTTCCTGAAGCGGCGCCGCGCGGTCCACCTGCTGGAGGGGAGGTCGGCGATCGGGCGGGTGGCGGCGCGCTGGTTCGGCGTGCCGGATCTGTTCGCATGGATCGCCGTCACCGGCGTCCAGCCCGACGACGAGATCCTGGACGTGGGGTCGGGGGGCGGGCACCTCCTCCTGCAGCTACGCGACATCGGCTTCCGCCGGTTGACCGGGATCGACCCGTATCTCCGGACTGAAGCCGGGCCGGCGGAGGGGGTGCGGCTGCTGCGCCGGCGGGTCGAGGAGGTGGAGGGCGAGTTCGACCTGGTGATGATGCACCACGCCTTCGAGCACGTCCCCGATCCCCGGGATGTCCTCGCGCACGTGCGTCGCCTGCTCCGTCCGGGGGCGGTGGCGCTGATCCGCATCCCCCTGGCCGACTCGTGGGCGTGGGAGCATTACCGGACCGACTGGGTGCAACTCGACGCCCCCCGTCACCTGTACCTGCACACCCGCCGGAGCATGGAGATCCTGGCGAACCAGGTGGGCCTGCGCCTGGAGCGGGTCATACACGACTCCACCGCCTTCCAGTTCTGGGGGAGCGAGCAGTACCGCCGCGACATCCCCCTGCGCGACCCCCGCTCCCACGCGGTGAACCCCCGCGCCTCCCTCTTCACCCGCGAGCAGATCCGCGAGTTCGAGCGCCGCGCCGGCGACCTGAATGCGGAGGGGAGGGGGGACCAAGCCGCCTTCTACCTCAGAAAGGCACGAGGCGTGACGGGTGGCAATTTTGAATTTTGAATTTTGAATTGGGGGCTCCTGCTGGAATTACGAATTACGAATTACGAATTACGGGCTCAATTTACGCCGACCGCACGACCGACATCCGCCGGGGGCGAATTCAGAATTCAAAATTGCTGCTCTGGTAATTCGTAATTCGTAATTCGTAATTTTTCTATAACTCCGGCAGACGGCCCGGTCGGATAGTCAGGCGTAGCGTGTTGTTGTTCAGGTCCCAGGTGCCGGGTTCGCCGAGGCTGGTGGATTCGTTCTGGAACATGAAGTTGTAGCGGCGGGTGCGGGTGTACTCGAGCTCGAGCCAGGCGGGGCCGATGCGGGTGGCGCCGCGGAGGCCGCCGAAGAAGGAGACGTCGTGGTCCAGGGGGAAGGGCTCCTGGGTGAGGTAGTAGGCGTCGTTGTCCCAGCGGATGCGGCCGCCGAAGACCCCCAGCTGCCAGTCGTCGGCCAGGTAGTCGCCGGCGATCCACTGGCTGGAGGAGCCGGGCCCGATGGCGGCGCCCAGGATCTGGCCGCGCTGGGTGTAACCCTGGGGCACGTCCAGGCTGGTGTAGAAGCTGCCCGTGGGCCGGTGCCGGGTGGTGGTGCTCTGCTCCAGGTAGGTGATCTCGCCGTGCAGGCGCAGGAAGCCCGAACTGTCCGCCCGCACGGGGTGCACCCATTGCGCCCCCACGGTATAACCCTGGGTGTGGTTGGGATTGACGAGGAAGTCGCGGAGCGAGGTGGTCATGCGATAGCGGGCCCACTCCCCGTACGCCTCGAACCCCGCGGCCGGGAAGATCCAGCGCCCGAAGGCGGAGAAGACCTGCTCCTCCTTCGACTCCGCGGGCATGATGGCGGAGAACATCTCCTGTGGGAAGTCGTCGAACGCGCGCAGGCGGCCGAACACGGTGCGGGCGAGCCCTACCGTGAGCCCTGGTTCCCCCGCCGGCCGGTAGGTGAAGGCGAGGCCGCTCAGGTGCCGGCGGCCGTTGTGGTTGATGGTGTCGAAGTACACCGACTCCTGCAGCACTCCCGCATTCCAGAGGATCTCGAAATCACCGATCGGGGTGGAGACAGGTGGGCCGGTGCGCACGAAGATCCGCGGCACCCCGGGGGCGTTGTTGCTCATCACGATGGCGTTGCGGACCCCGGGCCCCCACCACTGGTCGTCGCGCGCCCAGCCGAACCGCACCGGTCCCACCGACGCGGTCACGGTGAGCTGGCCGGGACCGAGCGCGGCGCGTTCCTCGTCGCCGAAGCGGGTGGGCATGTCCACCGAGATCGGCAGCGTCGCCCAGTGCCATCGCGCGCTGTATTGACTGCGGTCGGCCAGCGGATAGGGGACGAAGTCGAAGGGTCGGTTCTCTTCGTAGCGCAGCTCGGGGGCAAAGACCACCACCACCGGGCCAAAGGCCGCCCGGATCCCGCCGGTGAGGTGCAGGTTCGCCCCGCGCCCGGCCCAGAGCGCCCCGTCGTTGAAGGTATAGGGGATGTCTGAGTTCCAGACGCCCTTCAGATCGGGCAGCAGGAACTGGAGCCGGAAGGTCGGCACCGAGTCGTGCGGCAGCGCAGGGAGGAGCGTGCTGGTGGAGCGCAGCAGGTAGCCGTCGGTGGAGGCGCGGCCGAGGATCTGGGCCACGCGCAGTCGATCGTCGTAGAGGCCGAAAACACCGGGGAGCGGAAGCGTGCGCTCCACCTCGCCCGGCTGCTGCGCGGCGCCGTCCGCGGGGAGCAGCGCCGCGGCGAGGAGGAGAACGCTCAGATACGGACGGGAGATCATCGGTTCGTCGGCGTCGGCGGACGTGCTGGACGGTTCGAGCCGCACACGATAACCTCAGTGACCCCGCCCGTGCTACGGTCGCGGGCGGCCACGTAGGCCTCGGACCAGCCAATTTTCGTGAGGGAGCTGCGTGAGGAGATCGAGGACCGGGGGATCACCGAGGCGGATCGGCGTGTCGGGGGTTGCGCTCGCGGTGCTTCTCGGCGGTGTCGGGGAGGTCGCGGCGCAGACGACTGAAAGCTACGACGTGCGCGCCGAGGTATTCGCCGGCGGCGAGATCGAGCGGTACCTGCGGAACCTGCAGCTCGCCCGGGCGGCGAACTGGTACCCATGGACCGTGCGCGCCTTCTCCCCCGGCGAGGTGGAGGGCATGGCTCGTCCGGACTCGACGCACCCCTGGGGAGAGCGGTTCAGGATCACGGACGGGGAGAACGGGCTGGTGGAGTACGGGTGGGTGCGCCCGCGCGCCGGCGCGATCTTCAACTCCGCCTTCCCGTATGGTGGGAACGACGGGGCGGTGTGGAGCGGGCGGGGAATCACCACCGCGGTCGAGGGGGGCGCCTGGGCGCGGGTGGGACCCCTGTCGCTGGTGCTCGCGCCGGTCGCGTTCATCGCCCAGAACCGGGAATTCGAATTGCACCCGGCCTCTCTGTCCGGTGAGAGACGCTTCAACGACGCGAGAGAGGGCGGGAGTGGAATCGACCTGCCGCAGCGCTTCGGCGAGGGGTCCTACTCACGCATTTCCCCGGGGCAGAGCACCGTGCGCCTGGACCTGGGGCCGGTCGCGGTTGCAGCGTCCACGGCGAACCAGTACTGGGGGCCGGCCGAGAGCAATCCCCTGATCCTCGGGAACAACGCCGAGGGCTATCCGCATTTCTTGCTGGGGACGAGCCGTCCCCTGAACGTGGGAATCGGGCTCGTGCACGGGCGCATGGTGTGGGGGAGGCTGGAGCAGTCCGACTACTCTCCGATGCCAGACCCGGATGCCTTGCGCTTCATGTCGGGATTCGTGGGACTCTTCCGTCCGCGTGGCGTGCCAGGCCTGGAGATCGGGATGAGCCGCTTCTTCCACTCGCCCTGGCCGGAGGGGGGCTTCTCGCTGGACGACTTCACCAAGCCGCTGGAGGGCTTCCTGAAGGTGAACGTCCGCGGCGACGAGGGGAGCACCGACAACTCCGACGCGGACAACCAGCTCGCGTCCGTCTTCATGCGCTGGGCGCTGCCGCGCATCGGGTTCGAGGCCTATGCCGAGTACGCGCGCGAGGATCACAACTGGGACTTCCGCGACTTCATGCTCGAGCCGGATCACGACGCGGCCTACCTGCTGGGCTTCCGGCGGGTATGGGCGGGCGACGGGCGGCATTGGACCGTGCTGCGCGGCGAGGTGATGAACGCCGAGGTCTCGCACCTCTTCCGGGTGCGCACCCAGACCCGCTTCTATCGGCACGGCCGGATGCGGCAGGGGCACACCTTCGAGGGGCAGATCCTCGGCTCGCAGCACGGCTACGGCGGCGCCGCCACCGAGTTGGCGGTGGATCGCTACGAGCCCTGGGGTCGCTGGACGCTCGCCTGGAACCGCGCGGTGTACGACCGGCGGGGAAGGTACTGGCAGGAAGGGCTCATCGAGCGCGACGCAGTGGACACGGGGCACGCCCTTCGCGCCGAGGCGCTCTGGTTCCACGGGGAGCTCGAGCTCTTCGGTCGCCTGGAGGGGCTGTACCGCCTCAACCACTACTTCGAGGACGACGACGTGAACCTTCACGCCGCGTTCGGGGTGACGTGGAGACCGTGAGCGGGAGCCAGCCGGCGCCGACGCGCCGGGGAATCATTCTGGCCGGAGGGAGCGGGACCCGGTTGTACCCGATCACCCGGGTGGTGAGCAAACAGCTCCTGCCGGTCTACGACAAGCCCATGGTGTACTACCCGCTCAGCGTGCTCATGCTGGCGGGAATCCGGGAGATCCTGGTGATCTCCACGCCCCAGGATCTGCCGCGCTTCGAGCAGCTCCTGGGCGATGGGACGCAGTGGGGGCTCGCCTTCTCCTACGCGGAGCAGCCGCGGCCGGAGGGGCTGGCGCAGGCCTTCCACATCGGCCGGGAGTTCGTGGGGAAGAGCCCGGTGACGCTGATCCTGGGGGACAACCTCTTCTACGGTCGGGGTCTGACGGACCTGTTGCGTATCGCGGCGGCGCAGACAGAGGGGGCCACCATCTTCGGGTACCAGGTGAGCAACCCTGAGCGCTACGGAGTCGCCGAGGTGGACGCGGAGGGGCGGGTGATCTCCATCGAGGAGAAGCCGGAGCGGCCGCGCTCCGACTACGCGGTGACGGGGCTCTACTTCTACGACAACGACGTGCTGGAGATCGCGGCGGGGCTGAAGCCGTCGGCGCGCGGGGAGCTGGAGATCACCGACGTGAATCGCGAGTACCTGCGGCGCGGGGCGTTGCGGATGGAGATCTTCGGGCGGGGGATGGCCTGGCTGGATACCGGCACCCACGAGTCGCTGCACGAGGCGAGCAGCTTCATCGAGACCATCGAGAAGCGGCAGGGGCTCAAGGTGGCGTGCCCCGAGGAGATTGCCTTCCGGCTGGGGTGGATCGACGCCGAGCAGGTGCTGCGTCTGGCGCGGGCGATGAATACCAACAGCTACGGCCGCTATCTCGAGCGGCTGGTGCAGCGAGAGGCGAAGGGATGAAGGTGACGGAGCTGGGTCTCCCGGGTGTGTTGCTGCTGGAGCCGCGCCTCTTCCGGGACGAGCGGGGCGCCTTCGTGGAGAGCTGGAGCGCGCGCCGCTTCGCCGCCGCGGGGTTGGGGGTGGAGTTCGTGCAGGACAACGTCTCGTGGTCCCGGCGGGGGGTGGTGCGCGGGCTGCACTACCAGCATCCCCACGGGCAGGCCAAGCTGATCTCCGTGCTGCGTGGAGAGGTCTGGGACGTGGTGGTGGACGTGCGGCGCGGCTCGCCGACCTTCGGCCAGTGGATCGGGGTGCCGCTCTCGGCGGAGAGCGGGCATCAGCTCTTCATCCCGGAAGGATATGCGCACGGCTTCGCCGCGCTCTCCGAGGAGGCGATCTTCAGCTACAAGTGCAGCCGGTACTACGATCCGGCCAGCGAGTGGACGATCCGCTGGGACGACCCGGAGCTGAAGATCGACTGGCCGGTGGAG
>DASVBS010000008.1 GCA_036375715.1 Longimicrobiaceae bacterium
TCCGCCCGGCCGAGCGCCACCGGACCCGTCGGGCGCCGCTCGGCGATACCCGGCCGCCGCCGGCCCGGGGCAGCCACGTGGTCCACGGAGCTGGTCCTGCCACACCCCTGCGGGTCGTCGCCCACGAGGACACCCTGTCCTGGGCGGGCCGTAACCACATGCCAATAAAAAACTTACATCCAGCGGAGGGCCGGGGATTCGAACCCCGATGGGCTTGCGCCCGCCGGTTTTCAAGACCGGTGCATTAGCCATTCTGCCAACCCTCCAAACACCGCCGCGCCAACCGGTGAACACCGGCCGCGGAGCTCGAGCGAACTGGCACGATCCGCGGTGAACCCCAACCCTGCGCAGCGGCCGCGCGCTCGAGCACCCTCGTACCCCTGCCGCCCCGCGCCGGATCCGCCGACGCCGCTCACATCCCACCATCATAGTCCAAACCCGCCCCACCTCGCCAGCCGCGAACGACCGCACGCAATCCAGCGTTCCGCCCTACTGTAGCTCCCTGTCCCCCCTCAACCGCCGGGGCTCCTTCTCCTGCAGCAGCGCCTCGGTGAAATCCTGACGCTCGGCGAGCCGCTCCAGCTCCGCCTGAAGCTCCCGGATGGTAGCCTGGAGCTCCTGGATCTGACCCGTAGCGGGTGTCGCCCCGGACCGCTCGTTGAGTCGTTGCTCGAGGATCGCTCCCAGCCGGCGAGAAATCGGCCAGAGGAGAATGAACCCGCCAATCATCGCGAGGATCACCACCGTGAACAGCATCCCCGCCAGCGCGTTAGTGTCCATCGTGGTCTCCCTGGTGCAGGCGTTCAAGACGGCGCGGCGGAGCTGCCAACCGTCGAACAGATCGGTCCCCCTCCTTCAACGGCAGGCGCGGCCTACGAGTTTCCTTGTGCCGCAATTTGCCGCCCCGCATAGTTCATCCTGCACGGCCCACGGTCGGTTTCCAGCTCGCCTCCCCACGCGGTTCCCCCACAACAGCGCCGTGGACCGGAGGTAGTCATGATCCGCCCCACTCGCATCGCCACCCCGCTCCTCGTCGCCCTCGGCGCCACCCGGGGAGCTCCCCTTCTCGGCCAGGTCGACCTCCCCCCCGAGGCCGTGGAGGAAGCACCGCTCTTCGCCTCGCAGGAGGTGCTGGAATTCACCCTGGTGGCCGACTTCGAGCTCCTCGAAGACGATCGCGGAGACGAGACACCAGAGCGCCCCGCCGTCCTGCTCTGGAGCGACAGCGCGGGAGAGGATACGGTCGAGATCCCGCTTCAGGTCCGCACGCGCGGGGGGTTCCGCCTGCGGCCCGGTACCTGTTCCTTCCCTAACCTGCGGCTGGACTTCGACCGCACCCCCGCCGCGGTCGGCACCCCCTTCGCCGGGCAGAACGCGGTCAAGCTCGTCGCCCACTGCCGCGACACGGAGGTCTACGAGCAGAACATGCTGGTGGAGTACGCGGCCTATCGCCTCTACAACCTTCTCTCCGACGTGAGCTTTCGCGTCCGCCTCGCGCGCATCACCTACCGCGACCACAACGGTCGGACGAAGCCCCTCACCCGTCACGCGTTCCTGATCGAGAACGTCAACCAGCTCGCCGCCCGGTTCGGAGGCATCTCCCTGGAGGTGCGCGGGGCGGATCCGCTGCTGCTCGATCCGGCCGCCTCCACACGGGTCGAGCTCTTCCAGTATATGATCGGCAACACCGACTTTTCCGTCGTCAACTTCCACAACGCGGAGCTGATCCGCATGCCGGACGGATCCTACCACCCGGTCCCGTACGACTTCGACTTCTCCGGGCTGGTCGACGCCCCCTACGCGGCACCGTCGGCGATCTTCGACACCCGCTCCGTCCGCGAGCGAATCTACCGCGGCTTCTGTCGCCCCGGCCTGGACATGGACGCGCTCTTCACCGAGTTCCTCGCCCGCCGCAGAGCCTTCGAGCGCGTCTTCCGCGACCTGCCCCAGCTCGACCGCCGCCACGCAGACCGCGCCGTCGGCTACCTCGAGGAATTCTTCGACATCCTCGACTCCCCCAGCGCGCGCAGAAGCCGCATCGAGCGGCGGTGTCGCACGGCGGTGGATTAGCCGCCGGGGCCGGGGCGAGGCAGACAGGGAGGGGGGTGAACGGGTGACAAGGTGACAAGGTGACGGGGTGAGAGGCGGACGTGCCGCGTGGGGTGGAGTTGAGCGCTTTAGGCGAGTCCGGACGTCGACACACAGAGTCGACAGCCCAAATGGGATGAAGCCGGCCCAGCCGAGTTCAGTGAGCTTGGAGCTGGCCCAAGCGCCATGGTTCAAGGGAGTCTGGCGCGGCCGCATCCACCGTTCACCCCCTCACCCCATCACCTTGTCACCTCGTCTCCCCCCAGAGAACCCCTCGAATCACGCCCAACCGCCCCCGCCCCTTGCATTCCTCAGCCTTTGGCCTTACAGTCAAGGACATGACGCACCGCGAAACGATCATCCGCATGCACGGCTGTTGTTGTTGCCGCTGTACTTCCCGCGAGCCCGGGGAGCCGGCGCCGTGCACGCTTTTGGATGACGCGGAAGACGTGAGTTAGACGAAAAACGGGGGCATGCCCCCGCCTCCGCGAATCGCAGATCCAGAACGGCCGCGACTCCCTCAGTGAGTCGCGGCCGTTCGTTTTTGCGTACCCGGAACGCGGCGCCGGACGAGCCGGCGACCCGACTCACGACGCGGACCGGGCGGGCGGCCGGGCCAAACGCAACCGACCACGCCACCAAACGCACCATAGGAGATTCGATGGCCATCGACGTGCTTACCGAACCCACCTGGGAACGCGTCCTCAAGCGCAACAGCATCGAGCGGATGAAGGAGGAAAAGTTCCCGCTCGATATCGTCGACGAGCTACCGCAGCTCATCGACATGGGCTACGAGGCGGTGCCCGAGGAGGACATCGTCCGCCTCAACTGGTGGGGCCTCACGCACGATAAGCCCAAGGTCGGCACCTTCATGGTGCGGGTCAAAGTGCCCGGCGGGCTGATCACACCGGAGCAGCTTCGCGGCATCGGCCGGGTCGCCCGCGAGTACGGCCGGGATTACACCGAGCTCACCACTCGTCAGGGCATCCAGCTCCACTGGGTCCGGCTGGATCAGCTCCCCGAGGTGCTAGAGGCGATCCAGGCATCGGGCCTCACGACCGTCGGCGGCGAAGGCGACACCGTACGGAACATCACCAGCTGCCCCGTGGCCGGGATCGAGCCAGGCGAGGTCTTCGACGTGCGCCCGGTGATCGAGGAGGCAGCGGCGTTCTTCTGGGGGAACCGGGACTACTCGAACCTGCCCCGCAAGCACAAGTATACGATCAGCGCCTGCCCCTTCCAGTGCAACGCGCCGGAAATTCACGATGTCGCCTTGCTGGCCGTGATCAAGGACGGGCGCGAGGGCTTCGCCGTGCGCGCGGGCGGCGGCCTGTCCTCCACCCCGCGTCTGGCACGCGATCTCGACATCTTCGTGCCTGTGGAGGAAACGATCGACGTGCTGAGGGCGATCACCGACACCTGGCAGAGCAACCTCCGCTACCGTGTTAGCCGCGCCAAGGCCCGCATCAAGTTCCTGGTGGACGACTACGGCCCGGAGGCCGTCCGGGCCATGATCGAGGATCGGCTCGGGCGGAAGCTCGAGCGGGTTCGCGCCCCCGAGCCGGTGGGCGAGGCGGACCACCTGGGCGTGCATCGGCAGAAGCAGGAAGGCCTGCTCTACGTCGGCGTCCCGGTGCCGATGGGCTGGGTGTCGGGCGACCAGCTCCACCGCATCGCCGACGCGGTCGAGGAGGTGGGCGGCGACGTCCGCTTCACGCGCCAGCAGAACTTCATCGTCGGCAACGTGCCGGAGGATCGCCTCGAGCAACTGTCCGGCGATCTGAGCGCGATGGGCTTTCCGCTCGAACGCAACCCGATCTACGGGCGGTCGGTCGCCTGCACGAGTCACCGCTTCTGCAACTACTCGGTTGCCGAGACCAAGGGCAAGCTCCAGGAGATCCTCGAGGAGCTCGACCGTCGCTTCGGCGAAGAGCTCCACGATCTGCGGATCTTCATGGACGGTTGCCCGCACGCCTGCGCCCACCACTGGGTTGGTGACATTGGCCTTCAGGGAACGACGGCTCGCTCGCCCGATGGGCAGAAGGTCGAGGCGTACGACATCACGCTGCGTGGCGCGCTCGGTCCAAATCCGGCGATCGGCCGGCCGATCCTCCGACGGGTGCCGGGCGAAGAGGCGACGGCAGCGATCGCGCGGCTGGTGGAAGCCTGGCTCACGGAGCGCCGCGCGCGCAACGGCAATGGTGCAACGTTCTCGTTCCGCGAGTTCTGCGACGCCCGCTCTGATGCCGAGCTCCGGGGCATCGCGATGCCCGGCGCTGCCGCCGAGGAGGAGGCGCCGAGGCATGCCGTGCTGCGCATCTCGGGGCCATTCCTGGACTTCACGGGCGGCATCGACCATTTCGAGGCCCAGGCCCGCACGGTGGGCCAGCTGCTGGAGGCGGCCACACGCAACTACCCGGCGCTCCAGGCGCAGATCCTGGGGCCGGACGGCGGGCTGAACGAGTACATCAACCTGTTCCTGAACGAAGAAGACGTGCGCGGCCTTCAGGGCCTGGACACGCCGGTCAAGGCCGCGGACGAGCTGGTCGTGCTGCCGGCGCTCGCCGGGGGCTGAGCCGCGCTCGGGTGGGGCACACTCACTTTACGCATTGGGGACGATGAGCGAGAGCACGATCGTATTCGACGATCTCGAGATTGGAGAGATCGCGGTCGAATTAGACGATAAGGAGCCGCAGGACGTGATCCGCTGGGCGCTGGACACGTTCGGGGAGCGGATCGCGGTGGTCTCGGCCATGCAAGCCGACGGCATGGCGATCCTGGACATGGCGTACCAGATGAAGCCTGACATCCGGCTCATCACGGTGGACACGGGACGTCTGCCCCAGGAGACCTACGCCTTCCTTACCGAAGTCCAGCAGCGTTACCCGGAGGTACGGGTCGAAGTCCTGTTCCCGGACTACCGCGAGGTCGAGACGATGGTCCAGCGGAGCGGGGTGAACCTGTTCTACCGGTCCGTCCCCCTGCGTTTTGTATGCTGCCAGATTCGCAAGGTGCGGCCGCTACTGCGTGCACTGCGAACGCTGGACGGATGGTTCACGGGTCTGCGGCGGGACCAGTGGGCATCGCGGGCGGCAATCCGCAAAGTCGAGCTCGACCACGACCACGGGGGCATCGTGAAGGTCAACCCGCTGGCGGACTGGTCGGGGGAGGAGGTGTGGGAGTACATCCGCGAGAACAACGTGCCGTATCACCCGCTGTACGACCAGGGCTACACGAGCATCGGCTGCGCGCCGTGCACGCGCCCGATCCAGCCGGGCGACGACGATCGGGCGGGACGTTGGTGGTGGGAGGAGAACGCCCCCAAGGAGTGCGGCATCCACTGCCCGATCGAGACCGGAGGCTTCGAGCACGAGGCCGAGGAGATCCTGAAGGCGGTCAGCCACGCCAACGTGCAGAGCGAAGAGGACTGGCAATGAGCCGGGCGGCTCCCCCGACGGAGACGGAGCCGATCGAGCTCGGCGAGGATGCGCGTGAGCTGATCGCGGCCGAGCTGGCCCACCTGGTCGAAGGCATGCCGGACGAGCGCCGGCTGCCGTTCGAGCGGCTGTTCAGCGCCGTGGCGACGGGGCAGGTGGAGCCGGAGCTGGCGCCGCTGCTCGAACGCGTAGTGGGGCTGGCACTGGACACGGGCCGCGCCCGGCGTCTCTACCGGGCGGAGGGCGAACGTGTGCTCACCGACGTGTTCCGGCGCACGCCCGGCGGGCGAGAGTTGGTGCGGGACGTCGAAGCCGTGAACCGGGCGCTCGGGGCCGCGCTGGCCGGTCGAGCGGTTCGCGGCGTGCGCGTGGGCATGCGCACGCTCGGCCATTTCACCGTCGAGCTCGAAGCCGAGGGCGTGAGCCTGACCCTCGCCGTGCGCAAGGATGGCGTCGCGATCGAGAGCGTCGGCGCGGGCGGCTAGCTCCCGCTCGAGCCCCGGTCGATCCCCCCGCCAGTCGGAAATCTCGCAAAGCGCATCCCTCCTGCCGCTCCACCGCTCGCCCTGGTTCTCGCCGGAAGTCACAAGGAGACAAGGGGACGGGGTGAGGGGGTGAGAGGGGTAAGCGAGTGATCGGGTGAACGCCAGACAAGGCGACAATAGTGGGCTCGGACGGTGGATGCGACGGGGCCGCGCGCCCGGCTCAGCTCGCTCGGACTGCGACCCGCTCGCACCAGCTCCACCATCTGCTGCCGGAACTCCGGCAGGTATCGCCGACCCCGTCCCATGTGGACCCCCTTTTCTCTCCGCTGGAGATTTAGGTGTCCACTGAAGCGGGTCAACTCCACCCCCTCACCTTGTCACCTTGTCACTCCTTGTCCCCTTGTCTCCTTGTCCCCCCTTTGACCCATCCCCCCTCCCCCGCGGCGCGGCGCTTGCAATACTCATGGATCCGCTAACTACCTCTACAACAAGGAGATAGCACTATGAGCGGAAAGCTGGACGGCAAGCGTGTAGCGATCCTCGTGGCGGATGGTTTCGAGCAGGTAGAGATGGTGGAGCCACGACGCGCGTTGGAGGAGGCCGGTGCGCACACGGAGATCGTCTCCTCCGCCGAAGGGAAGGTTCGCGCCTGGGACATGACCGACTGGGGCGAGGAGTTCGAGGTGGACGTTCCTCTCGATCGCGCCAACCCGGCCGACTACGACGCGCTCCTCCTTCCGGGTGGGGTGATGAACCCGGACAAGCTGCGCATGAACGAGAAAGCGGTCTCCTTCGTCCGCCACTTCTTCATCGACCACAAGCCCGTCGCAGCCATCTGTCACGCGCCCTGGATGCTGGTGGAGGCGGGCGTGGTACGGGGCCGCGAGGTCACGAGCTATCCGTCGGTGCGCACTGACCTGGAGAATGCGGGCGCCCACTGGGTCGATCGGGAGGTGGTGGTCGACAACGGGCTGGTGACCAGCCGTAACCCGAACGACATCCCGGCCTTCAACCGGAAGCTGGTGGAGGAGGTGGCGGAGGGCGTGCACGCAGGACAGCACGCCTGACCTGACCCGCCCCGATCCGCAGTCGACGTCCGACTCGCCCGGTCACTCACGACTGCTTCCGACCGCGTCGTTCCATCACGGATCGGGTACGCCGCTTGCGCCAGCGCCGCCGCATCCTCAGCCATCGAACCGCGATGACGATGCGGCGGCGCTCGCTCTTGCTGATCCCTCTCTTGCTGATTCCCGCCGGTTGTCGCGGCGACTCGGGGGACGAGCAGTCGCGCGACGCCGCCCGGGACACGACGGAGCCTCTCCACGTGGTGGAGGTGGATCCGAGCGTCTACGGGAACCCGCGCCAGCGACTCACCCCCGAGCAGCTGGAGCAGGGACGCCTCGACCGTGGCTGGCAGCGCTTCGTGCAGCTCGACAGCGTTGCCCCCGGGCCGCCCATCGACTTCCCCGAGCGCTGGGAGGACATCTCGCCCGAGGTGATGAGCGAGGTGCCCATGGTCCTCCCGCTCTTCGGTGATATTGCCGGGCCGAGCGTGGTCCGTCTGCAAGTCGCGCTCGATCGGGCGCTGTTCTCCCCCGGCGTCATTGACGGACGTTGGGGGATGAACACGGAGAAGGCGGTCTACTGGCTGCAGCGGCGAGAGGGTCTGGCCGCCACGGGTCGCGTGGACAGCGCCACCTGGCGCCGACTCGTCGAGGTATCGGGGGTGCGCGACTTCACCCGCAAGCACGCGCTGAGCGCCGCGGACGTGGAAGGTCCCTTCGTCACCATTCCCGAGGACATCTACGAGCAGGCCGAGCTCGATTGCGCGTGCTACGAGTCGCTGTCGGAGAAGCTGGCCGAGCGGTTCCATACCACCCCGCAGCTCCTGGCGCTGCTCAACCCTGGCGTGCCGCTCGACTCGCTGCGAGCCGGGCAATCCATCGTGGTGCTGGACGTGCGCCGACCCGATGCCCCGCCGCTTGGCCCCGTGGTGTCGCTGGTCGTTTCCGACGGAGGCTTCTATCTCCACGCCCTCGATGCCTCCGGTCGCATACTGGCGCACTTCCCCGCTACCCTGGGGGCGGATTACGCCCCCTCTCCGCAGGGACGGTTCACCGTCACAGCGATCGCGCCGAATCCTACCTGGCACTACCAGCCCGACCTGCTCACCGGGGTCAACGACTGGGAGGAGGAAGCGGTCATCCCCCCGGGGCCGAACAACGCTGTGGGGGTGGTGTGGATGCAGCTCGCGACGGAGCACTACGGCATCCACGGCACCAGCGCCCCGGAGACGATCGGGTACGCCACCTCCCACGGCTGCGTGCGCCTCACTAACTGGGACGCTTACTACCTCAGCCGCCAACTCAGGCCGGGCGTGCCGGTTCACTTCCGGGATGTCAGCTGAAGGTCAGCTTCGAGCCTGTGCCAGATTGGCTTTTTGCCGCAGAGGGCGCGTAGCTATGCGCCGAGCACGCAGGGGAAACCAACTTCTTCCCAACCAATCCGTCATTGAAACTGGAGGGGTGTGATTTGGTGTGAATCTTCTCTGCGATCGTCTGTGTTCACCTCCGTGCCCTATGCGGTAAGGTCAACTGGCTATTTGGCTTACGCACTGCCTTCTCAAGCGCGGGCCGGCGCCGCTTGCTCCAGCATCTCTTCCATACGGCGCCGAACGGACGCCATGTAGGGCTCGAGCGCCCCGTTGGCACTCGACGGCGGGGGCATCGGCTCGCCGAAGTACAGGTGGATCGGTCCGGAGCGCACCCGCAGCGACCCTGGCCGCTGTACGTCCGCGCTGCCGATCACCACGACAGGCAGGATGGGCACCCTCGCCTCTATGGCGAGATTGAACGCGCCTTTCTTGAAGGGGAGCATCTGCCCGGTCAGCGACCGCGTCCCTTCGGGGAAGATGATGACCGTACTGCGATGCTCGCGGATGGATTCGCCCGCTTTGCGCAGGCTCTGGATGGCGCTGGCGCGGTCGGAGCGGTCGATGGAGATGTGCCCGGCTACTCTCCAGGCGATTCCGAAGAAGGGGATACGGGCCAACTCCTTCTTGGCGACGAACGCGAACGGAGTCGGCAGGATGGAGGCGAGCGCGAAGACGTCGTAGAAGGAGACGTGATTGCAGACGAGTACATGCGGGCTGTTCCAGTCGACCCTATCGATGCCGTGCGCGGTGACCGACACGTTGCTCGCCCACAGCACCACCCGGCTCCACTGCTGGGTCGCCCAGAAGTAAAGACGACCCCGAACGCCCAGCAGCGAAGCGACGATGACGATCGTGCCGAAGAACAGAGTGGCCAGGGCAATGTTGAGCCCCACCCAGGCCGATCGAATCAATCCGTCCCTCCGCCGAAGTGCTGAAACCCACCACCCTCTGCTGGCTGTCGCCCCCCGTCCTCTCCTCTCCACCAGACGCCGTCGCCCTCCTCCACCACTCCGACGCGGGTGAGGGACACGCCGAACTCGTCCTCGAAGGCCTCCTGGTGTGGCTGCACCGCGCCGGGCGCCGCGCAGAAACACAGCTCGTAATCCTCACCGCCGGAAACGGCGAACGCGAGAGCGGTCTCGCGCGAGGCGGTATCGGCGATCACCGCTTCATGCACCGGAATCGCCTCACGCTCCAGGACCACCGCCACGCCGCCCGCGGTCGACAGGTGCGCCGCGTCTCCGAGCAGACCATCCGACAGATCGATCATGGCGTGCGGAAGCTCGCGCTCGGCCAGCCAACGCGCCTCGTATACTCGCGGGACGGGACAGGCGAGGCGCTCCACCGCGTCGGGGTTGGGGGCCTCTCCGCGGAGCAGCCGGGCGACCGCCACCGCAGCTCCACCCAGCGCCCCCGTCACCCAGACCTCATCCCCGACGCGGGCACCGGAGCGGAGTACGGGCGTCTGGGCCTCGCCAACCACGGAGACGTCAATGATCACGGGCCCCGGAGAGCGGGTCAGGTCGCCCCCCAGGACCACCGCGCCAACCCGCTCGGCCGCGTCGTGCACGCCGTCCATCACCTCCACCGCGAAATCGTCCGCGTCGGTCTCATTGACGCCCAGCGCCACAAGAAGGCCGATCGGTCTGGCCGCCATGGCGGCGAGGTCGCTGAGCGCCGCCGACGCCGCGCGGCAACCGATCTCGTGTGCCGAGAGCCAGGCGCGATCGAAGTGAATCCCCTCCACGCTGAGATCGACCGAGATGGCGATCCCGTTTCCCACCACCACCGTGCAGTCGTCCCCCGGCCCCACACGCACGTCCTCGCGCCCGAACCGCGGCGCGTGCGGTAGAAAGCGCCGGATCAGATCGAACTCGGCGCCGGGGGCAAGGCGGAGATGGGAGCCGCGGGACATGGCTGAAGAAGCTAGAAGCTAGAAGCTAGAATGCTCCTGGGCCGGTCGTGAGACCATGCGTTCGACTTCAGCGCCTCTCGACGCATGCTACAGGAAATCTTGCACCCCACCTTCCAGCTTCCGGCCTCTAGCTGGCACAGGTTATCGTTGTTCCAGTCTACGACTCCGACCGCGAGCCGATTCTGAACAAGCTCCAGCAGGAAGCCAGAAGTCTAGAATTCTAGCTTCTAGCTTCTCTCCGTCAGTACGCCGGCGCGTCGCTCGCCGGGAACGATTCCACCGAGCCCTCGTCTACCTTTCCGTTGTTCGGAGACGCGGCGGGGTCGGCCTGCGCCGCGTGCGAGAGGGAGGCTGAGATCACCTCCGCTTTCTCGCGACCCAGCAGGAGCTGGCGGATGACGTACTGGAGGATCCCTCCGTGCACGTAGTAGAGCGCCTCCTGCGGCGTGTCGATGCGGACGATTGCCGGGAACTCGGTGGTGGAGCCGTCCGCGCGGGTGGCGCGCACGGTAACCTCGCGCCCGCCGGCGAAGCCGTCCGCGATCCGCTCCTGCACCCCCTCCACGTCGAAGACTTCGGTGCCATCGAGCTGCAGCGAGTCCACACTATCGCCCTCACGGAACTGCAGCGGCAGAACGCCCATCCCGATCAGGTTCGAGCGATGGATCCGCTCGTAGCTCTCGGCGATGACCGCCCGAATGCCCTGCAGATGCGGCCCCTTCGCCGCCCAGTCGCGACTGGAGCCCGACCCGTATTCCTTCCCGGCGAGCACCACCAGCGGGGTGCCCTCCTGCTGGTAGCGGACGGCAGCGTCGTAGATCGACATGATCTCGTCGCTGGGCAGGTGCTTCGTGAAGCCGCCTTCCACCCCGGGCACGAGCCGGTTGCGGATGCGCACGTTCGCGAAGGTGCCGCGGATCATCACCTCGTGGTTCCCCCGGCGTGAACCGTACGAGTTGAAGTCCTTCACCTCCACACCGTGCTCGATCAGGTACTTACCCGCGGGCGAGTCGCGCTTGATCGATCCGGCGGGGGAGATGTGGTCCGTCGTCACGCTGTCGCCCAGCACGGCGATCGCGCGCGCCCCCCGGATCGGAGGAACCTCCCCGCGCGCCTCCTTCTGCATCCCTTCGAAGTAGGGAGGATGCCGCACGTAGGTGGAGTTCGGATCCCACTCGAACAGCTCGCCGCCGGGCGCTTCCAGCGCACGCCACCGCTCGTCGCCGTCGAACACCTTGCCGTAGCTCCGCTGGTACATCTCCGGCTGGATCGCCTCCTGGAGGACCTGCTGGATCTCCTCCTGGGTCGGCCAGATGTCCTTGAGGAAGACGGAGCGTCCTTCCCGGTCGGTCCCGAGAGGCTCGTTGTAGACGTCGATGTCGATGCGCCCGGCCAGGGCGAACGCCACTACCAGTGGCGGGGACATCAGGAAGTTGGCGCGCACCTCGGAGTGGATGCGTCCCTCGAAGTTCCGGTTCCCTGATAGGGCCGAGGCTACCACCAGGTTGCCCTTGGCGATCGCCTCCGAGACTTCCTGGGGCAGCGGACCGGAGTTGCCGATGCAGGTCGTACAACCGTAGCCGACCGTCTGGAAGCCGAGCTCGTCGAGATAGCGGTCCAGGCCGGCCTTCTCGTAGTACTCGGTCACCACCTTCGAGCCGGGCGCCAGCGAGGTCTTCACCCACGGCTTGCGAGTCAGGCCGCGCTCCACCGCCTTCTTCGCCAGCAGTCCGGCGGCGACCATCACCGACGGGTTGGAGGTGTTGGTGCAGCTGGTAATCGCGGCGATGACCACCGACCCGTGCTGCAGCCGATGAGTCTGCCCGTCGATGGTGGTCTCCACCCCTTCGGGAGCCCCGGCCGCGGACCCCTTCTGCGCCTCCGCCACTCCCGCCGGGAGCAGGCTCGGCAGCGCCTCCTGGAAGGCCTTCTTGGCCTGCGAGAGGCGGATGCGGTCCTGCGGCCGGCGCGGACCGGCGATGCTCGGCTCCACCGAGTCGAGGTCCAGCTCGAGAGTGTCGCTGAAACGCGGCTCCGGCGAATCCGCCGTGTGGAAGAGGCCCTGCTCCTTCATATAGGCCTCGACCAGCTGCACCTGCTCCTCGGGGCGGCCGGTGAAGCGGAGGTAGTCGAGCGTGACCTGGTCGACCGGGAAGATGGCGCAGGTCGCGCCGTACTCCGGCGACATGTTGCCGATGGTGGCCCGGTCGGCAAGCGCGAGCTTGGACACGCCCGGTCCGTAGAACTCCACGAACTTCCCGACGACGCCCTTCTTGCGGAGCATCTCGGTGATCGTGAGCACCAGGTCGGTGGCAGTCGACCCCTCGGGCAACTCACCGGTAAGCCGGAAGCCGACGACCTGCGGGATGAGCATGGAGACAGGCTGCCCCAGCATCGCCGCCTCCGCCTCGATCCCCCCGACCCCCCAGCCGAGTACCCCGAGACCGTTCACCATGGGCGTGTGGGAGTCCGTACCCACGAGCGTGTCGGGGTACGCCTGCGGAAGGCCCGACTCACCGATCCTCACGTCATCCGGGTGCGTACCGAAGACCACACGGGCGAGGTACTCCAGATTGACCTGGTGTACAATCCCGGTGTTCGGCGGGACCACCTTGAAGTTGCGGAAAGCGCGCTGGCCCCACTTGAGGAAGGCGTAGCGCTCGAGGTTGCGCTCGTAGTCGCGTTCCTCGTTGAGGTGGAAGGCGGCACGGGAACCGAAGGCGTCGACCTGTACGGAGTGGTCGACCACCAGCTCGACCGGCTGCAGCGGGTTGATCTTGCTCGGGTGGCCGCCCAGCTTGGCCATGGCCTCGCGCATCGCGGCGAGGTCGACCACCGCCGGGACGCCCGTGAAGTCCTGGAGCAGCACGCGCGCGGGCATGAAGGCGATCTCCCGGTCCGAGGCCTCGCCGGTCCACGACGCCAGGGCACGGATGTCGTCGGCGTTGACGGTGACGCCGTCCTCGTTGCGAACCAGGTTTTCCAGGAGGATGCGAAGGGAGTACGGTAGCGTCTGGATGTCCAGACCCTCCTTTTCCAGCGCGGAAAGGCGGAAGATCTCGTATTCCCTGTCCCCTACGCGGAGCCGCCCGCGTGCTCCGAAGCTGTCCGTCATCGCGAAGTCTCCTCTTCGGATCGAATAAAGCAAACAGATGGTCGACGTTCCGCCCCCGCTTCACCCCATTGACCTTTCGCTGGCGCGGATCGATCGTCAACTTACGTGGGACCGCCGCTGGCGGAAAGTTCAAACAGAGTCGTCGGATGGAAGAGAATCATGGGCCCGCAAGAGTCAGTCCGGCTGGCGCCCCTCTCTCCCCCAAAATCCGATGACGCGAACGACCCGGGACCAGTCATGGCAAATACACCAATGACCGCGGATACGCCGACTCGTGAGGTCATCGTCGTCGGCGACAAGGTGCTGATCAAGCCCGAGGAGGAGAACTCGAAGACCCCTTCGGGCCTCTACCTCCCGCAGGGAGTGGCCTCCAAGGAGGCCGTGGCTGCCGGCTACATCGTGAACGTCGGGCCCGGCTACCCCACGACCGACATCTCGACCGAAGGGGAGCCCTGGCTCAGCCCCTCGCGCACCGACATGCGCTACGTGCCCCTGCAGGCGAAGAAAGGCGACTACGCCGTCTTCCTGCGCCGCGACTCCATCGAGGTGGAGATCGACTCGACCACCTACGTGATCGTGGGGCACAACAGTATTCTGTTGCTGATTCGGGATCGGGCGTTGGTGGAGGGGTGAGGATTAGGAGTCACGAGTTGAGGAGTTAGGAGTTAGGAGTAAGAAGCTAGAAGCTAGAAACTGGAAGACCGTTATTGCGAAGGGGGCCCCACGGCGAGTTGAACGCCGGACGGGGCCCCCTTCTAACTCCTAACTTCTAGCTTCTAGCTTCTTATTCTGGCCTTCAACTGGAGCCATACTCCTAACTCCTAACTCCTAACTTCCAACTCCTAACTCCCCCCATTCCCCGCCTGCGCCCTCGCCTCCTCCTCCACCAACCTCATCTCGTACATCTGCCGCTCCGGCGTGCCCTCATCGGCCATCTCGGCGAGGCGGCGATAGAGGGTGGCGGCCTCGGCGTGGTTGCCGAGACGGCTCTGGAGCTGGGCAGCGGCCTCGAGGGCAGCGACCCGGCGGAACCTGAGATCGGCCTCTTCCGCCACGGCCATGTAGGTCGCCAGAGCGCCCTCGTTGTCCCCGGTCGCCTGCTGCGCGGCGGCGAGCAGCAGCGCCGCCTGCGGTCCCAGCGGTGAATCGTCCACCCGCTCCGCCGCGCCGGCCAACGCCTCCACCGCCTTGGCGGCCGAGTCCTGCTGCATGTAGAGCTGGGCGAGCGCGATGCGCGCTTCCTCCGCGTACACCGTCCCGTCGAAGCGACGGATGTACTGCTCCATGTCGCGCGCGGCCAACTGCAGGTTCCCTGAGGCCGCCGTCTGCTGCAGCTGCACGAACTCGGCCGCGGCCCGCTCCATACGCTCACGGCTGTATATGCGCCAGTACACTACACCGGCGACCAACCCGGCGAGCACCACCACCGCCGCGATCACCAGACGGATGTTCTTCTTCGCCCAGGCGGTGATCTCGATCGCCCGAACGAGGAGCGCGTCTTCCGTTCCGTGCTTCGAAGATGAACGACGCGACGAACCGGCCAGTGACTGCGCGGACATAGATCGTTGGTTGGTGGGGACGACCGCACGGAGCAACCGGACTCGTCCTTCCTGACGAAGCCCGGTCCCGACACAACTTAAACCTTTAAGCTAAACTTCGGCCTACAAATCCGTCAATGACGCGCCGGCGAGCGGAGCGGGCTCCCGCTCGCGCTCGGCCTGCAGCCGGCGGTAACGGGCTCCCAGCCAGAGCGCGAGCAGCAGCCAGATGGCGGAGAACGGCACCATCAGGAAGGAGAGACCGGCGATCCCCATCCCCAGCCACGAGATGAGCGTGTAAGACCAGGCACCGACCTGGTCCCCCACGCGGTAGACAAAGGTGTCGTTGAAATTCTTCGCTTTGTACTTATCCGTCCGCGGTAGGACTGTGTAAAGAACCTCGCGCGCCGGCCGCTGGATGGCGTAGTTGCCAGCCCGTCGCAGCACCTGCAGGATCACCAGGACCGCTAACACCGGCGCCACACCGAGCACCCCGAAACCGATCACGCTGACCAGCGGAAGGAAGGCCAGGCTCAACCCGATTCCCAGCCAGCGTAGCATCCGACCGGTGATGAAGACCTGCGTGACCAGGGTGAGAACGTTCACCAGCAGGTCGATGTTGGCGAAGAAGCGGGTACGCCGCGCCGAATCGTTCCCGAAATAGAGGTCAGTCAGCGCCGCCTGCTGGAAGTAGAGAAAGGTGCTCGAGATGGTGAAGAAGAGCATCAGTCCCGCGATGCCCAGCAGATACGGCGACCTGAGCACGTTGCGGATGCCCTCCAGGGTCCCTCCCCCGATCACCTCCGACCCGCGACCCTCCGGGGCCCGCAGCTCCACCGGCGGCGCCACGACTGGCGACGACGCGGTCGCGTTAGGGTCCTCCTCGGGCTCTTCCTCTACCACTGTGGCCAACCGAGCCTCCTGACGATCCAACCCCTGCGCGGAGCGCGCCGCGATCTCGAGGAAGAAGGCGGACACCAGCAACAGATTGATGGGCCCCAGCGGGACGGCGAGTGCCGCTGTGATCGACGAGCCCAGCATTGCCCCGAGGGTTCCCCCCACCGCAATCACCCCGAAGAGCCGCTTGCTCTGCGCCGGCCGGTAGAGGTCGGTCATGAAGGACCAGAAGACCGACACGACGAAGAGGTTGAAGACACTGACCCAGATGAAGAAAACGCGGCCGATCCACACCGTCTGCCCCGCCTCGCTGAAGCGGAACAGCAGGAAGAAGATGATCAGGTTGAGGATGAAGAACCGGTAGGTCAGCGGCACGAACCGGTTGCGCGGAAGCCGCGCCACCAGGCTCGTGTACAGCGGGTGCAGCAGCAGCATCCCGACGAGCGTCCCGGTGAAGAGCCAGGCGAGGTTTTCGACCCCGCCCTGCACCCCCATCTCGTCGCGGATCGGGCGCAGGATGTAGTACGCCGTGAGGATCAGGAAGAAGTAGGCGCACGACCAGGTGAGCGCGGCGCCCTCCCCCCGGCGAAAGTCGACCGCTCGCGAGACCAGCCCGCCAACCGCGCTCATCGCCTCCCCTCCCCATGCTTGCCCGCCCGCGGCCGGTCACCGACGACCGCCGCGGGCACTCCTGTCTGCTGTCGAGCACCGGGTGCGGAAAGCAAGATTCGCAGTCGCAACATGATCGCTGGTGCGCGCGCGGAAACGCCGCGGCACCCCTGCCGCGGCGGAGACGGGAACTTCGGTCCTATACAGACCTCATACCCGAGGCGTTGGAAGCGCGAGGCGATCGCTCATTGGCCGGGGCGCTCGAAGAGCCTCAGCCCCATCATCGTCCAGGCGGCCTCGCCGTCACCGGCCTCTCCCGTCCGGACGATCCGGAGGAAGCGCGCTTCCTGTGCCGGAAATGCAATCCGCGTTCGGACCGAGCGGGCTTCGCCCTCCGCGACCGGCGTCCACGCACGCCCGTCCAGCGAGAGCTCCACGCGGTATTTTGCTGGTCCAGTGGGGACGAAGACGGCCCGCTGAGGGGCTTCCCCCGCTTGCGGCGCGGGCGGCTCGCGCCGGATCCGCTGCATCGGCGACTCGAACTGCAACTCCGTGAGCCTGCGGGGTTCGGGAAGCTCCACCTGGAACCACATGCCCGGCGCCTGCCGCGCCCCCGTACTCCAGCCGGCGAAGTTGAACGCACCGCGGGCCCGTTCGGTCCCGTGGCTGGCGGAGAGTTTCCAGCTGTCGTCCAGCTCGAGCTCTGTCGGGATCGAGGCCACGAGCTCATCGTAGCTCCAGGGCTCCGTCCGCTGACTCGACGCACGCACGCGGGCCACCTCCTCGGGCGTCACGGGCGAGGCCTCGTTGCCGAGCCCGCGGCGCACGTACGAGGCCACCGCAGCGATCCAGTCGTCGTCGTTCTCCCCCATCGCCAGCATGATCCCACCGGCGTACGTGTTTCCCCCCACCGGCCCGGTCAACCCGTGTAGCAGCGTCTTGATCACGTACTCCGGATGGCCCTGTACGCGGGGGGAGCCGGCCAGCGCGGGCGCGATGGTGCGCCCACCTCCGGCGGGCGTTCCCCGACCGCTCTCTCCGTGGCACTCCGCACACAGCTCGCCGAAGATCTGAGCGCCGCGAGTCAGCAGCGCGCGCTCCTCCTCGGTGAAGCCGGAGCCCGAGAACGGCCCACCCGCCGCCACCTCGGCCAGGCGCTCGAGGAGCTGGGTCCCCACGAGCTGCACCCCCCGCGCGCTGCTGGCCGCCATCGCCGTGCGAAGTGTCTGTTCCGTATCCGGAACACGCAGCAACCCCATGGTGAGCATGGCCTGAACGGCCACGTCCGGCACGGGATCCGTGCTCAGCCGCCGGTAGTCTGCCGCAAAGGAGGCGTCTCCCTGCTTGTAGAGAGTCTCGCTCGCACGAATGGCCTGGATCCGCACCCCCGGATCCTCGTCGGCCATCAGCTCGCGCGTGAGCTCCGCGTCGAGGGCACCCAGCCCCTCGAGGGTCCAGAGCGCGTGGTAGCGCCCGTAGCGTGACTTCGACTTCTGCGCCATGCGCCGCAGCTCCAGCACCACCGATCTATCCTGGCTCAGCACCAGGAGCTGCTGCGCCATGTCACGCCACCACCCGTTGCGGTCCTCCAGGTGCCGGACCAATTCAGCGGGCGTTTCCTCGAGCATGCGCGGACGCCGGCGATCGCGCTCCATCCCCTCGTACGTGAGCCGCCAGATCCGACCCCGGCTGGTCACCGAGTCCATCCCGTACTGCTCGATCTTGTTTCGCAGGTGCGATCCCGGCGGGGTCCAGTTCCCTTCCTGAATGATCCCCCGGTACATGTCGACGATGTACAGAGTGCCGTCGGGGGCGGTGGCGATGTCTACCGGGCGGAAGAGCGGGTCGGTCGAGCGGATGAATTCGGAGCGCTCGGCTTGATAGACGTTGTGCAGCTGGGTGATCCCCTCCGTCACCACGGGGTGCACGCGTCGGACGATCCTGGCCACCGGCTCACCGTAGAAGTAGTCGCCGATCAGCTCTTCGGGCAGGCGATCGCCTCGGAACACGTCGTTGCCTGCCGAGCCGGTCACACGGTTGAGCGTGCCGTCCGGCCGCGAGGCGTCAGGACCGGGCTGGAAATCCCCCACGCCGGCCAGCCCAAAGGGCTCCTCGAAGCCCGGCGCGAGCTGGTCGGGCACCTGGAAGCGCCCGTACACCACAGGGAATTGGAACTGCGAGGGAAGACCGCTGGCGCCTCCCTGAAACCAGATTTTCCCCTCGTTGTCCTGGGTGACCCCCCACTGCGCCCCGTTCGGACCCGTCGGCTCGCGGATCACTCCGTCCGGCGTCCAGCGGATGCGGAAGGCGTTGTAGGTGCTGTACATCCAGTTGTCCATCCCCCAGGTGAGGAAGGCCTGCTGGTGCTCGACGTTCCCCGCCCGCCCGAAATCGCGCGTAAAGAGCTCTCGCTTGTCCGCACGGCCATCGCCGTCCGTATCGGTGAAGCGGTAGACCTCGTCCTCGTTCGACTCCATCGTCAGGATACTGTTGGCGCCGAACGGGAGGACGAAGCGCGGAAAGACCAGGCTGTCCACGAACACGGTGTGGCGGTCGTAGACGCCGTCGCCGTCCGTGTCCTCGTGCAGAGAGATGCGGTTTGCCGGGTCCAGCTCCCCGGTGGCATCGGCATCCTGCATGTAGGTCCGCAGCTCCAGCACGAACATGCGCCCGTTGCCGTCGAAGGCGATGGCTGCGGGCTCGCGGATGACCGGCTCCGTGAGCACCGGCTCGAGCCGGTAGCCGGGCTGCAGCACGAAGCGCTGCAGCTCCTCCTCGACCGAAGCCGGCAGGATCGGCTCGACTACGGAGATGGTGTCGGTGATCGGCGCGATCGGCCGTCCACCGTTTACGGGCGGGGGCTCGAGGCGAGCCGCCGTCCGAGGGGTGGGGGGAGCACCGGGAGAGCAGGTGGTGGCCGTGAGAACGCCAAACAGCGCGAGCAGAGAGGCGCGGATCGGTCGCATCGGTGGGATCGCGTTCGGAACGGGGTTCTAGCGTG
This sequence comes from Longimicrobiaceae bacterium, assembly GCA_036375715.1. Taxonomy (NCBI): domain Bacteria; kingdom Pseudomonadati; phylum Gemmatimonadota; class Longimicrobiia; order Longimicrobiales; family Longimicrobiaceae; species Longimicrobiaceae bacterium. The sequence goes on from DASVBS010000008.1 coordinate 19,520, forward strand.
GTTGGAAGTCCGCCTCGAGCCGGCCTGCGGCGATGCGGATCCCCTGCAGGATGTGCTGCTGATAGCCGGGGTTTTGCCACACCTCGCCGAAGTGTCCGAGAACGGTCACGAAGACCCTTCCCTCTCCGTGTCGACGGATCCACGAGATCGGATGATCGGCGGAGGTGTCGGCCGAACCGGTGCTGGGCATGTCGAGCGACATCAGCACGTGGGAGGTCTCCCTCGGATTGCCGTCGAGCACGTAGATCTCGTCGTGGATGCGAAAGCTCGGCGCCAGATGGGCGACCGCGGGGTTGCTCGGATCCTCCACGTTGATCTGAACCTCCTGGGTCCAGGGGTGCTCGCGGAAGAGTCCTCCGCCCACCATCTCGCGATACTCATCCCAGCCGTAGAGCGCATCCACGCCCGAGTGAGCGCACACGAGTCCCTTGCCGGAACGGACGAATTCGCTGATCGCCTGCTGCTGCTCGGCGGTGATCGGCTTTTCGACAGGGCGGCGGCCGGCGCGCGTAGCGGCCACAGACTGCGGATCGTCGGGGTTTGCCGGCGCGATGCGGAGGGTGGCGTTGTTCAGGAAGAGGACGTCGTAATTCTGGAGATTCTGCGCGTTGATGTCGGCCGGATCTTCGGTGACATCGAACTGGAAGTCCGCGCCGTTGACGCCGTTGAGGAAGGCCTTCGAGGCCTCGATTCCCTCGGTATGCCTGAACCCGTGCGTAGCCGTCACGACCAGGACCCGGATGGGCTCTTCCTGCCCCTCCGCGGTCGAGGCGCGCGAAGCCGAAGTGCCACCGTTGGCAGCCTCTTCCCAGACGAATCCTGCCAGGATGCCGAGTACCGCCAGGCCGAGACCGACTTTCGGGAGGTTCATGTTCGTGTCAGGTCCGGAGGTGGGACGATGGAGTCGCCGGGGCGGGCCGACCTGGGGCCGAGCAGCGTAACTCCGCCCGGACACCGAAGTGCTGGGTGCACTGGCGGAGGCCCCCGGCGCACGCGAGAATCGCCGGATCGACGGCTCCGGCGGCGTGGTCGCTCAAGGTAACGAGTGCAGTCGGGATTGACCAGCAGGCAGGCGCGTCGGTATCTACGCGGCACATTCCATGAGGCAAGCCGGCTCCGGTCCTGACGCGCGGGCCGCGCCGGGGAGACGTGCGACAGCGTCCGAAGCCTCGTTCAGCCGGTGGCCACCCCGTTCAGATCAACCCGAATCTCGCCGCCCCAATCCGCCGATGAGGATGAAGCGCCTATTCGCGTTCGAGAACCTGCTCAACTGGCTGCTGATCTTCGCTCCGGTGGCTCTGGTGCTGGAGCACGTGGTGCACGCAGGGGCGGTAGCGGTCTTTGCCACGTCGGCGCTGGCGATCATTCCGCTCGCCGGTCTGATGGGGCGCGCCACCGAACAACTCGCAGAGAGGCTGGGCGAAGGGGTGGGAGGGCTGCTGAACGCGACTTTCGGCAATGCGGCGGAGCTGATCATCGCTGGCATCGCCCTCCACGCCGGTCTCTACGACCTGGTGAAGGCGTCGATCACCGGCTCGATCATCGGCAACGTCCTGCTCGTCTTCGGCTTGAGCGCGCTGATCGGGGGTGCCCGGTTCCCGTCGCAGACCTTCAACCGCACTGCGGCAAGCCTGGGCGGAACCCTGCTCGTCCTGAGCGCGATCGGGCTGGTGGTGCCGGCGATCTTCCACTACGCGGGCGCGACGTCGACTCCCGTGGCCGCATCGGGGGGTCAGGAGGCGATCGCGATCGTCCCGCACGAGCAGGAGCTGAGCCTGGAGATTGCCATCGTGCTGATGGCGACCTACATCCTTAGCCTGCTCTTCACCCTACGCACGCATCGGCACCTCTATACCGGCGACGCGGGTCACCACGGCATGGAAGAGGCCGGGCTGGAAAGCTCGGTCGGGAGAGCCATCGGGCTGCTGCTGGTCGCGACCGCCGGCGTGGCGCTGATGGCGGAGTTGCTTGTTGCCGCCGCGGAAGTGACGGCCGAATCGTTCGGATGGAGCGAGATCTTCGTCGGGGTGATCCTGGTGGCGATCATCGGCAACGCCGCGGAGCACAGTACCGCGGTGTTGATGGCGGCGAAGAACCGCATGGACGCCGCGGTGAACATCGCGGTCGGCTCGTCCATCCAGATTGCGCTCTTCGTGGCGCCGTTACTCGTCTTCCTCAGCTACTTAATTGGCCCGCGGCCGATGGACCTGCTCTTCACTCCCTTCGAGGTCCTGTCGGTGGTTCTCTCGGCCGGCATCATGGCCTTCATCGCGCACGACGGCGAGTCGCACTGGATGGAAGGGGTGCAGCTACTCGCCGTCTATGTGATTCTCGGGATCGCCTTCTTCTTCCTGCCAGTGCACTGAGTCCGCCAATGCGAGGATGAGGGCTCCTGATGGTCCGCAGGGGCGTGCTCGGCCTGCGCCCGCGGACGGGCGTACCCGCGCGTGTTCGTTGGCGAGCGGTCCGGATCACCGACCTCAGAAGAGCACCCTCACGCTGGTATCGCCACGGGCGCCTTCCCGAGCGTAGGTGATGGAGAACCGGTCTCCGGGGGTAACTGCGTGCGGGGTCGGCAGGCACTCCACCATGAGCCGCCAGCTGCAACTCTCGTCGGCCTGCGCAGGATGGGTCGACATCCAGACGTCGGGGCCGAGCTCGAGGTCGAAGTAGATGATCACGCCGTTGAACACGCCGGTGCGCGTGACGACACCTGTCGCGGTGTGGGAAAAGACCGGGTTGCGAATGCCTCGAAGGTCCAGGTCCGCCAGCTCCACGGGCTCAGCCACGACCGGCCAGCTCCGGGCTCGGTGCGGCTTCACGAAGAATACGGTGGAACTGTCCCGCGCCGATTGCACGAGCGGCTGGAAAGAGATGTTATAGCTCGCCTTCCACGCCTCGGCGGCTTCCTGTGTGAATGTCCGGCGGGCAAGCTCCTCGGGTGGGATCGTGACGGCCAGCCCCATGACTCGCACCCGCGACGGGATGAGGCGGGCGTCGGGCACCAGATGGCGAGCGATGGCATCACGGGTCACCTCGATCACGTGCTCGCCGAGGGGCTCGTTTCCGATGATCTCGCTGACCAGGACGTCGGCCCGCTCGGGAAGGTCGACCTGCGTCGACCATCCCGGGACCAGCGTGATGCGGTCCCCCAGGCCGTTGGCTTCGAACACCTCTTTCGCCAGGCGCCCGATACCGCTCGCCTCGATGGCATAGACGTGCCGGGCGCCCGCCATAGCCGCCGCAATTGCCAGCACGCCCGTCCCTGTGCCGATGTCCACAACGACGTCGCTTGGCCTCACCACCCGGCGCAATCCCTCGAAGTAACGCTGAACGCGCAGGCTGTCGTTCAGCATCTTCACGTGAATCGGAGCAGTGTCGAACGTGCCCGATCCGCGCTTGATCGTTCCGCGACTCTCTCCCTCCGCGACCAGCACACCATGCTGACGCATCCGTACGATGGTGGTGATCACGTCCGCGAGGTCGAGTTTGCCAGCCACGATGGGACTGAGCGTGGCGATCGCTTCCCGCATCGTGGTGGGGCGGTAGAACGCATCCAGCACGGCTAGACCGCGTACGCCGCAGGGGATGACATCGCCATCGCGGACGACGCTGACCTGGTTGTCCGAGCCGAGCTCGAGCGTCAGATCAGGCGCCCTCGACAGGCGAAGGTCGGGATCGATGAGCTCCATGACGATCTTCAGGGAAGGAGGCGGGCACCGATGGAAAGGGCTCCGTAGCACCGACGGAGCCCCCGCGGGATACCGCAGATGGTGGGATCCAGCGTGGCCCTGCAACCGAGTCGACGTTACTGGTCGACGAACTGGATCAGCTTCCGTTCCAGAAAGCCGCGAAGCAGGTCGTCCAGGTCTGCCTCGCACCGTTCGCGATCGACGTCGAACTCCTCCACGAGGCGGTCAGCGATCTCGCGCGGAGTCCGGGGTTGGTCGAGCATGTTCCAGACGCGGCTCCCGACCTCGTCCAGCCCATAGTAGCGACCGGTCTCCACCTGCAGAATCACGGTCTCTCCATGGACTTCCGCGGAGACCTGCCGCGGCACCGTCTGGATTCGATCGTCCGCGCCCAATGCTCTCACGCCTTCAGCGGGCATGCCTGAGCCTCCTTCCGAACGTTCATTTGGCACCGTTACCTCACCCGCGTGCGAGCCCGTCGGATGCGGTGAGCGCCGGTAGGGCCACGTACGACGAGGGCGAATCGGCTCCTCCGACGACGATCCTTCCGTGCAGCTCCACCCAGGCGTGCGCCTCCAGGCGATCCTCGCTGCCCCGGCGGATACCGATACGCAGCGTGGCCGGCTCCCCGTTTCTCCGGAGGAGGAGGTGGGCGGCCACGGCGCTCGTCAGACAGGGATTTCGAGGAAAGAGACCGCGAGCAACGCGCTCGATCGCTGCCACTGAGGCTTCGACTCGCTCCGGCGGATGGGGTTTCCGCACGCGAAACCCCATCCATCGATTGAGGAGACCCACGGCCAGCGCGAACGGAAGCACTCGCAGCGTTGCCCGCACGACGAGCACTTGGGCCATCGCCTGCAACACGAGTCGCTTCTCACGACCCGGCAGCGAGCGGAATCGGCGGATCGCGCGCCGTACCCTCATGCTCCGCCTCCAGACACCGCTCTTACGGCACGGCACCGCCTTGCAGGCCGCCCGGCATGCCCGATCCGCCTGTCACGGACGGATCGGGGACTGACCCAGCGTCTCACCGACCGCGGGAGGCAGCAGACCCAGCTTTGGCGTCTGCCCCGGGATGCGTCCGGCCCGTGGCGGTGAGATCCGTAACGGCTCCCCAGTCTTCGATCTCCGGCTTGCTGTAAGGTTTCTTCTCCTTCTCCACGTAGACCTCCGTGAGCAGGGGGTGATGACCCGCCCACCGGGGGATCCGGCGGCGGAGAGCGTGTAGCTAACCCTGCTCTGGCAGCGGGTATGCCTAAAAATCGCGCGGTCTTCGCCCGAGCGTTTTAGGGCCAGGGATGCCTACGAGGCCGCTCTCCAGCGGATTCTGAGATGTCTCCACAGCGACGGCAGATCGAGCTGTGGGCCGGTTGACGCAAGAACGATCAAACAGGTTGTTGCTCCTCCGCAGCCGACCTGATGCGCTCAGCTCGCGCTGGTCACCGCCGCCCCGAGAAGGCCCTGCGCCCGGCAGAGCTCCCGGAAACGGCCATCCTCCCGGTCCAGCAACTCCCTCCACGTTCCCTTCTCGACCGCGCGGCCATCCTCCAGCACGTAGATCTGGTCGGCGTCGCGAACACTGGTGAGACGGTGCGAGATCAGGACAATGGTGATCTGCCCACGCAACCGGGCGAGTGCCGCCCGAATCACCTCCTCGTTGGGGGCGTCCAGCGCGCTGGTCGCCTCGTCCAGCACGAGGACTCGGGGTTCGCGCAGCAGCGCCCGGGCGAGTGCCAGCCGCTGGCGCTCGCCGCCCGACAGGAGCACGCCGCGATCGCCCACCACTGTGTCCAACCCCCGTGGCGCCCGCCCGACGAACTCGGCCGCAGCAGCGGCGCGGAGCGCATCCCACAGCATCGCTTCGGTTGCGTCGGGGCGCGCCCAGAGGAGGTTCGCCCGGATGGTATCGTGAAAGAGGAAGGCATCCTGCGGAACGTAGCCGATCTGGCTCCGCCAGGCGCGAAGGCGATCGGGGCCGAGCACTTCGTCATCCACCAGGATGGTTCCGCGTGTCGGAACGAGAAGGCCGATCATGAGGTCGGCAAAAGTGCTCTTCCCCGCGCCAGATGGACCTACCACCGCGGTGAGTTGTCGCGCCGGCACCCAGATGTCCAGTTCCTGAATCGGCTCGAGGGTCCTCGTACCGTCGTAGCTGAAGCCCACCTTCAGGAACCGAATCCCTTTCTCCAGCGGCGGAATGGACACGGCGCTTCCTTTCGGCTCCCCCTCTGCCTCGCAGCTTCCGATGAGGTCCATTGCGCGGATGAAGCCCGGCAGCACGTTGAGGAAGCTCTGGTAGCTCGACTGGACGGTCGCGAAGCGTGGAACGATCCGCGAGAAGAGGAAGAGGACCACCAGCAGCGTTGCCCCGGAGACACCTAGGACTTCGATGGCTACATAGACCAGGAGCGCAAGCGTGGCGGACGAGCCGACCGAGAACAGGGCACCGTAGATCTGATGATTCCGCACGGTGACGTTGACCGCTCCGGAGATGTCCCCGAGCACGCGGGCGAAGTGGTCGATGTTCCCGTCCTCGGCACCGTAAGCCTTGGCCAGCTTGAGCGAGGCAAGATGCTCGTCCAACGTGGCGAACATCACATTGTGGGTGGCGCTCACGGCATCTCCCGACGCCCGAGCACGCGCGTTCCAGCGGCGTAGCAGCAGGACCAGCACAACCCCGCACGTTCCGGCGACAACGGTGACTACGGGGGAGATCGCCAGGGAAAGGACGAGAAAGACCGCCGCGACTGCGGCCTGGGTCGACAACCGCATCAGGTTGTGAATGCCGGCGCCGGCGCGAGCCATTTCCTCGACCATCGCGTGGGTCACATCCGCGGCGCGGCGACGGCTGAAAAGCCTCCACTCGCTGCGTGCCACCGCGGCGTAGAGGCGCTGCCTGAGGTAGCGGATGAACCGTTCAGTCAGGCGCGTTCCCGCCATGCCCTCGGCATAGCGCAGCAGGGCACGGCCCGCCATCAACAGCACGAATACGATGAGGATGGCGGGGAGAGTCGTCTCCACGCCCAAGAACGCCAGACTGTCCGAGACCCCGGACCCGATGCTCCCCAGCGCCCCCTCTCCCAGCTCTACCCCGGCCAGAGAGAGCAGCGGGACGAGCAGCACCACGCCTACGCCCTCGGTGAGGCTTCCCGCGACCGTGAGCAACAGCATCGCCACCAGCTCGCGGGGCGCAGCAGTGTGGACCGCGCCGACGAAGCGGAGAATCTGACCGCGAACCGATGCCGTTCCTCCGCGGCTCACGTCGCACCTCCTCCCGTAGCTAGCAGGGTCGGGGCATAAGAAGGCCAGAAGGCGCGCAGCCAGAGCTCGAGCGAGAGGGTGTACCAGAGGTAACCATCGTCCCGACCTCCCGCGACGATTGCTCGATAGTGATCGCGGAGGGTGCGGTCGTCGACCCACCCCCTTCTGGCAAGCTCGCTGTCGCTCAGCAGCTCCTCGATGGTCTCGCGAGCACGTTCTCGAATCCCCCGGTCGTAGAGCGGAAGGGGCACGGTCTTGCGCATCGCGAGGCGAGCGGCGTCCGGGATCATCCCCACCACCACTCGACGGGTGAGGCGCTTGTCCTCGAAGCCGGTGTTGAGAACACGCTGGGGAATGGCGACGGCGAATTCCGCGATCCTGCGATCGCTCCAGGGGTCGGCAAAGGTCTGGTGGAAGCGGGCGTGCAGGCGGCCTGAGTCCACCACGGAACGCAGGTGGAGCTCGGTGAAGATCGACTGATAGCGCTCGGCGGCAGCCCGACTCGGCCAACGGCGTAGGTCGTGATCGTCCATCGATGCTTCGCCGGGGAGAAGGCGGGCGAGCTGCGGTGAGATCCAGCGCGGGGTGGCCGGGGCAGCGGCCATCGATGCGGCGCGCCTGCGGCGTCTGCGGGCGCGGATGGGCGCCGGTGTCCATCGAGCCAGAACGGGCGAGACCAGCTCTCGGCGAGCCATGCGCGTCAAGGAAGTCCCGCGCCACTCGGCCAGCGCGTGGAGCTCTCTCAGCAGCGCGATCCAGCGACCATGCCAGAGCAACCACGGCAGGTCGAAGATCCCCATACCGGATACCAGGTCGCCCCGGTCGCCAGAGAGGATGAGGCCGGTTTCATGAGCGCTCGCCATGGCGCAGGCGCGTTCCAGCAGCGCGTAGTGGCCGAACATCGGCGGGGCGTCCACGTCCAGGGTTGCACGCGGCTGCGTGGAGAGCGGCCAGGCGTCGTCGGCGGGGATGTCGGTGACCGGGAAGCCGTAGTGGTCGGCGATCTGGCGGCTCACCGCCCGCTCATCGCACTCCCGCAGCTCCTCGAAGGCCCAGCTGTAGACCCGGAACTCCGGCACACTCACC
>DASVBS010000009.1 GCA_036375715.1 Longimicrobiaceae bacterium
CCATCGTGAAGAGCGGCTGAATGATCGCCCACGAAGCGCCCAGGGCGGTCTGCTTGTAGCGGACCTTGATGTCGCGCCAGACCAGGAAGTAGAAGAGCTCCCGGAAGTAGGTGAGCTCCCGGAAATCCAACGCTACCCACCCGCGCGACGGGCGGATGACGATCGTCGGGGGACCATGATCCAGTTCCAGAGCCGGCGCCGCCGGGGCGATCGGGAGGGATTCCTGCATATTCTCAGAGGTGGGTCGTCGAAGGGACGAGGTTCTCCTCGCGTCGCAGTTCGCTCACTTCGCGATCGGCATCGGAGAAGTATTGATCCTGCTCCAGACGCAGACGGTCACAGAGCCGCCCGGGCGGGATCTCCACGTCCGCCATGGTGAGCACCTGGTCGCGGGGGACCGCACGCCGCAGCCGACAGCCCTCGGACAGACCCATCGGCAGCAGGTTATCCTCCCGGACTACCTCGGCATTCTCGCACTGGCCGTACGTCAGGTACCCACCGCATCCGTCCAGCTCCTGCCCGGGGGAGAGATCCACCTTGGCGGTGGCTACGACCTCGACCACCGGGGCGCCGAGAGGAGCAATGGTGGCGTCACCGAAGAGGACCGCCCGGGCCACCGTGTTGTGCACCTCGTAATGGCAGAGGTGATACGGCGTGTAGAAGCAGTAGAGCGGCCCCTCGCCCAGCTTGTACAGATTGAGATAGTGGCGCTGGATCGGGTGATCGTGGGTGCCCAGGACGAACACACCAGGGCCGGGTGAAGCACCCACCACGTAATCGACGATGCCCTCGCTCTGCAGCAACTCGTCCGCGGAATAGAGCGCGGCAGCCTCCTGAATGGACGTCCCGGCCGGAACCGTATGGCCGTACATTCCGCGACGCGCCACCCGCATGCCCGTCGCATTGGCCACGATTGCCTGTTCGAAGGAGATCTTGGTCCCGTCCGCGAACGAGGTGACCATGCGGGGGTTCTGTCCCCAGCGACGGGCAAACCCTTCCTGGGTCGTTGGGTTGCGATAGGGGTCCTGCAGGCCCTTGATGTTGCCACACAGCACGGGGCGTACGCCGATGCCCTTCACGAACCGGTACAAGTTCAGGATCACCCCTGGCTGATCGCCGTCGGCGTTGGTGATCACGACCCCCGCGCGATCGGCATACACCTTCAGGATGGGACCCACGGTTCCATCCAGCTCGGCGTTCATCATCACCACGTGCTTGCCATGGGCGATGGCCTCGAGCACCACTGCGGCGCCGAACTCGATCGCGCCGGTCACCTCGATGATCGCCTCGATGCCCTCTGCACGACACAGCGCCCGCGGATCCTCGACGATTGCGCGTCTGCCCCGGGAAATCGCCGCGTCGAGCGCGGGGGTGGAATCGACCCGCACCGGCTCGGTCACACCCGCCTCTCGGTAGGCGCGCTCTGCTTGGGCGGGATCCCGACTGTAGATCGCCACGAGCTCCATGCCGGGAACCCAATTCAGCATCTGCAAGGCGATCCCGCGACCCATGAATCCCGCGCCCACCATCCCTACGCGAATGGGGCGGCCCTCCTCGTGGCGTCGTTGTAGAGCAGTGTCAACGATGTGCATTCGACCCCGCTACGGCACGAGGGGAAGCAGCACGCAGGGCCGGCGCGAAGTCCGGCCAACCACGGTCCTTATCGGAGATCACCCGCACCTCCTCCGGCCAGACGATGCCCAACACGGGGTCATCGTATCGCAGGCCGCCCTCCGCGTCAGGCGCATAGAACGCGGTCACCTGGTACATGACCTCGACGTCGTCGGTGAGGGTGATGAAGCCGTGGGCGAAGTTCTCGGGCACATACAGCATGCGGTGATTGTCGGAGGTCAGCTCCACTCCGATCCATTCGCCATACGTTGCCGAGTCCGGCCGCAGGTCCACGATCACGTCGTAGATGGCCCCCCGCGTGCACCGGACGAGCTTGGTCTCCGCATGAGGCTCCCGCTGAAAGTGCAGGCCTCGCAGCGTGCCACGATCTCGACTGAACGAAACATTCGCCTGCACCACGTCCACATTCAATCCGTGCGCTTCGAACTCGTTCCGGCACCAGGCGCGGGCAAAGAAGCCTCGTTCGTCTCCACGGGGCTCGAGATCGACCAGGAAGGCCCCCTGCAGACGGGTTTCTGTGAAGATCATATTTGCGGGACGGTCAATGGAGCCCAGAAGAGCTGCGCGTCGAGCTGGCCGGTGTTGAGAAGGTGCTGAAGCTGCTTCAGGCGGGTAAACGTGCGGTACTGGAAGAGATCTGTGGTGAGGCCAATCCTCTCGAAGATCTCGCGCAACTCTTCCGCCCCGGTCCGGACCGATCGCCGGCAGCGGAACCCGGGCAGGGTTCGGTGGATCTTCTCGAAGGAGACACGATAGCTGCGGTTGTCCCCATCGCTCGACCCGAAGCTGAGATCACAGCCGGGGAAGCTCTCCGCTACTACTTCGGCGATCTCCCGCACTCGATAGTTCTCCTTCGAATCGCCCACATTGAATACTTCATTGTGGACAAGCTCCCGCGGCGCCTCCAACACATTCGCGATTGCCTCGCAGATGTCCAGAACGTGCACCAGAGGCCGCCAGGGGGTGCCGTCACTGGTCATGCGGATCTCGCGAGTGGTCCATGCCAGGCCGGAGAGGTTGTTAAGCACCAGGTCGAACCGCATATGGGGTGAGGGCCCGTACGCGGTAGCATTGCGCAGGAAGGTGGGGGAGAAATCGTCGTCTGCGAGCGCTGACACGTCACGCTCCACCAACACCTTGCACTCCGCGTATGCGGTTTGAGGGTCGGTTTCCGATTCCTCCGTCTTGATGTCCCCCGAGCCTGCTCCGTAGACGCTGCACGAGGAGGTATAGACGAACCGCGCGACCCCGGCACGCTTCGCCATCCGGGCGAGTGCGACGCTCCCCTGGTGATTGATCTGGTAGGTGATCTCCGGGTTCAGCTGCCCGAGCGGATCGTTGGAGAGCTCCGCCAAGTGAACCACGGCATCGACGCCGCGCAGGTCATCCTCATTGATGTGGCGAATGTCCTTACGGATGAACGGGGTGCTGCTTCCGTTGCCGTTCAGCGAGTAGAGGCTGCGCTCGTTATAGAAGCCCGCGTCGAGGCACACCACCTCATGCTCCCTCGCCCGGAGGAGAGGGGTGAGCTGCGATCCGATGTAGCCTTCCGAACCGGTGACGAGAACTCTCATGAGAAGTTTCCTCGGGGCGTGACAGTGCGGGGGGTGCCGGGACTCAGTCCGGTCCTACCAGATCCTCCTACCAGATCTTCCACTTCGCTTCGCCGTTGTTCCACATTTCTTCCAGCACCATCTTGTCCCGCAGCGTGTCCATCGGGTGCCAGAATCCCCGGTGGCGATATGCCGACAGACGTCCTTCCAGAGCCAGAGTCTCCATCGGCTCGCGTTCCCACACGGTGTCGTCGTCGTGGATGTACTCCATCACCTCGGGTTCGAGAACGAAGAACCCGCCGTTGATCCACGCTCCATCACCCGCGGGCTTTTCTCTGAACCCCCGCACCCGATCATCCCCTTCGGGGAGTGAGAATGCGCCGAACCGCCCGGGCGGCTGCACCGCCGTCAAGGTCGCCAGTGCGCCCACCTGCCGGTGATGCGCGAGGAGCTCATGCAGATCCACGTCGCTCAGGCCGTCGCCGTAGGTCAGGCAGAAGGTCTCGTTGCCGATATGCTCGCGCACGCGTTTGATCCGTCCGCCGGTCATGGTGTTCTCGCCCGTGTCGACAAGGGTGACGCGCCACGGCTCCGCGCCGTTCTTGTGGACCTCCATGCTGTGGTTCGCGATGTCGAAGGTCACGTCGGACACGTGCAGCGAGTAGTTGGCGAAATACTCCTTGATCAGATAGCCCTTGTAGCCGCAGCACACGACGAAGTCGTTCACCCCGAAGGCGGAGTAGATCTTCATGATGTGCCACAGGATCGGCTTTCCGCCGATCTCCACCATGGGCTTGGGTCGGACGCTGCTCTCCTCACTGATCCGGGTCCCGTAGCCACCCGCCAGGATCACCGCCTTCATTCTCCTTGCTCCTTTTTTCGTGCGTCTGCGCCACTTTCGAGGCCGCTTATGCAGCCCCTTGAGCGCTCAGCGAGGTGACGGGCCTGTCGGCCTGGGGCGGCGCCGGGCGGGCCACCAGATGCCGCTGCACCTCGTCGATCACGTAGCTGGCGAATGGCAGCGAGCAGGTGAACCCCGGTGAGACCGCATTCAGTACGTGCATCGAACGGCCATCACCCTGTAGGTGGAAATCCATTTCCAGCGTGCGGCGTCTGACATTCACGAGCTGGGCGCGGATGCCTGCACGTCCCCAACGCCAACCGAGAGAGGTGAGGTCCGACCGGACCAGACCGCCGGCGAGGCGAACCAGATGGCGCCGCGAATATTTCCGCAGCTCGTGCAGGGCGAGGCGACGAAAGTCGAAGGCGTTCTCGAGGAAAACCGCCGCTTCCAGCCCCACGACCTCGGCAAACTCGCCGGGGTGGAAGTTTTCGACGCCGGAATACTGCTCCCGCCAGAAGGCCGGAATCGCGGTGGGTCCGATCTTGACGTGTCCGTCGACCGTCAGGGTGAAATGCACGCCGAGGAAGGGATGACGGAGATCGGGAACGGGATAGATGTGGCAGCGAAGAGGGAGGCTTCCTTCGGCGTACAGGTAGAGCCCCTTGAACGGCAGGATCCGATAGTCCTGCGCGAAGCCAAAGTCCCGGGCGATCCGGTCGGCATACAGGCCGGCCGCGTTGATCACATATCCGGCGGAAATGTCACCCGCCGACGTGCGGATCAGGTCGCCGCGCCTTCGTAGGTATCGGACGTTCTCGCGAATGTCGACCCGCTCAGTTCGAGCATCGGCAACCATAGCGCTGACCACCTCGGTCGGATCGACCGTGGAGGTGTTCGGGCTGAAGAGCGCCCGCTCGAAGGTCCGCGCCAGTGGCTCCAGCTCGCGTGCTTCGTGCTCGGTGACCTCCTGAAGGTCGACGCCGTTCAGGCGGGATCGCCGCAGCAGCTCGTCGATGCCTGCCAGCTCCGTTTCGTCCCGGGCGACGACGAGCTTTCCGCAGCGGTTGATGCGAAGGCCACGCTCTTCACCATAGCGCGTGAGGCGCTGGTTTCCCTCACGAGCGAAGCGGGCCTTCAGGCTGTCGGCGGAGTAGTAGAAGCCCGCGTGCAGAACGCCGCTGTTTCGGCCGCTCGCGTGCAGCCCGCAGGCACGCTCCTTCTCGATCAGCAGGATGCGGGCGTCTCCGAAACGGCGCCTGGCCTCCAGAGCCAGTGCCAGCCCGATCACCCCTCCGCCAATGATCAGGAAATCGGTCGTGCGACGAGTGTTCATCGCCCTGGGGCGGCGATCGCGGAGGTATGTACGGGCGCCGGCGGCTGCACGGTAGCCCGCCCGAGGTTCGCCATTTTCACCTCCCCTGCCGCCGCCTGCAGCTCCGCCTCCACCATGATCCGCACCAGCTCGCGGAACCGCACCTTCGCCTCCCACCCCAGCTTCTCTCGCGCCTTCGACGGATCACCGAGCAGTACGTCCACCTCGGTCGGACGCGTGTACCGGGGGTCGAGTCGCACGTGCTCCCGCCAGTCGAGTCCCACCAGGGTGAACGCCTCCTCCAGCAACTCTCGCACGGTGTGGGTCTCGCCCGTGGCGATCACGTAGTCGTCGGGCTCGTCCTGCTGCAGCATCATCCACATCGCCTCGACGTACTCGGGCGCATATCCCCAGTCGCGACTCGCGTCGAGGTTGCCGAGATAGACGACGTGCTCCAGACCGAGCTTGATGCGCGCCGCGGCCCGGCAGACCTTGCGCGTCACGAAGGTCTCCCCCCGCCGCGGGCTCTCGTGGTTGAACAGGATCCCGTTGCAGGCGAAGAAACCGTACGACTCGCGATAATTGCGGGTCAGATAGAAGGCGTAGGCTTTGGCGCAGGCGTACGGCGAGCGCGGATAGAAGGGCGTCGTCTCCCGCTGGGGAATCTCCTGCGCCTTCCCATACAGCTCCGAGCTGCTCGCCTGATAGAAGCGTGGGGTGATTCCCGTCTCTCGCATCGCCTCCAGCAAGCGCACCACCCCCAGGCCGGTTACCTCGGCGGTGTACTCCGGGATGTCGAAGCTGGTGCGCACGTGGCTCTGCGCCCCCAGGTTGTAGATCTCGTCCGGCTCTACCTGGCGCAGCAGACGGCTGAGTGCGCTGCCATCGTTCAGGTCCCCGTAGTGCAGGAAGAGCCGCGCGTCGGGCTCGTGGGGATCCTGGTAGAGATGGTCGATGCGAGCTGTATTGAAGCTCGAGGACCGTCGGATGACTCCATGCACCTCGTAGCCCTTGGAGAGCAGCAGCTCGGCGAGGTAGCTGCCGTCCTGACCGGTGATGCCGGTGACGAGGGCTTTGCGCCGACGGTGGGTCAGCATGTTTGCGGTCGAGGGGATGGGGAGAGCGCCAGTGCGGAGTGGGCCAGCGGGGCGCCGTGAGGTCACACGGCGGCGCTCAAGGGGGGTATCTCGGATGTGCGGCCGTGCACGCTGCGGTACCAGCGGATGGTTTCACGCAGCCCCTCGCGGAACGGCGTGTGGGCTCGGAATCCGAAGCACTGCAACGCTTTCTGCGTATCCAGGCAGCGCCTCGGCTGCCCGTCCGGCTGCGTCCGGTCGTAGCGCAGCTCTCCGCGGAAGCCGACCAGATCGGCGATCAGCTCGGCCAGGTCCCGGATCTTGATCTCCATTCCCGTGCCGAGATTGACCGGCTCCGCGCCGTCGTAGTATTCCGCGGCGAGCAGCACCGCCCGCGCGCAGTCATCCACGTAGAGGAACTCGCGGCTCGCCTCCCCCGTTCCCCAGAGCTCCACGCTGTCCGCGCCGGTTTCGACCGCCTCCACCATCTTGCGAATGAGCGCAGGGATCACGTGGCTGCTCTGCGGGTCGAAGTTGTCCCGCGGACCGTACAGGTTGACCGGCAGGAGGTAGATCCCGTTGAAGCCGTACTGGGCTCGGTAGCCCTGCAGCTGAACGAGCAACGCCTTTTTGGCGACCCCATACGGCGCGTTGGTCTCTTCCGGATAGCCATTCCACAGGTCCTCTTCGCGGAAGGGCACCGGGGTGTATTTGGGATAGGCGCAGATCGTCCCCAGTTGCACGAATTTCTCGATTCCCGCGCGGCGCGCCTCTTCGATGAGGTGCACCCCCATCGTAATGTTCGCGTAGAAGAAGAGCCCCGGGTTCTCCCGATTGGCGCCGATCCCTCCCACCTGAGCGGCCAGGTGCAGCACCACGTCGGGGCAAACGTCGCGCAACAGGCGACGCACCTCGGTCGGCTCGGTGAGGTCGTATTCAGCGCGGCGCGGCACGAAGACGTGCTCGCACTCCAGCTTGCGCAGCCGCTCCACGATGTGCGAGCCGAGGAAGCCGGCACCTCCGGTGACCAGGACGCGCCGATGCCTCCAGTAGCGCGGCGACGACTCCAGCTCGCCCTCGCGCGACCGGCGGCCGGCGCCGTCCAGGCTCAACCGGACCGCCTCCTCAGAGGGAGTCAGGTGCGCGTAGGTTTCGGTGGGCTCACACATAACTCCTCCTCCCCCGCTCTGCCCTCCGAACACTGCCGCCGAAGACCGGGCGAGACTCGCGGATCGGCTCCATACAGGCTGCCGGGACCTCGATCTCCCAGCTCTGCGCGATCGCCTCGAGCCCCACCAGCACCCGGTTGCGCCCGCGGTGCTCGATCACCAACCCCTCGACCCCGACGAACGGGCCGGAGATGATGCGCACCCGGGTGCCCCGTTCGACCAGTGGCACCGGCTCCACCCGCTCTCCGCTCGCCCGCAGCGCGGCGGCAAATCGCCGAACATTCTCGATCTCCTCCGCATCGATCGGAACCGGGGCGCCGTTGGAGGAGACCACCGTCACGATGCCCGGCGTACCGAGCACCCGCGACAGTGTGGACTTCGCGCACCGCACGAACACATAGCTCGGAAAGAGCGGCCACTCGATCACCTTCACCCGATCGTGCCACTGCCGCTGGCGGGGCAGAACCGGGCAGAAGGACTCGATCCGGTGGAGTTGCAGACGCGCCGCGACCTGCTTCTCGTGCCGCGCCCGGGTGTAGCACGCAAACCACTGCTGTTCGGCGGAGGAGAGTCGAAGGGTAGGTACTGGCGTGGAAGAACCGTCCGAGGCCAACTCGTACATGGGTGCACTCCGTGCCTGTCAGTACCAGAGCGGGAACTGACGAGAGGATGGTAGGGGGAGCGAAAAGCTCAGCGATGCCGCGGGAAAGGTCCGCGTTGCCCGGAGAGATGGGGAGAGAAGTGTGCCGGGCGCCCGCAGCGGTCGCGCGGCAGGAAAAGCGGCTATCGTCCTATGGTTCTGCTTATCGATAGGCCCACCCCTTCAGCGAGTCGCTGGATCGTCGCCGCAACGGTGTGGATTGGCACCAACAGCATTCCCGAAATGGCCAGGTGGTTCATCGCTCCACGCCTCCGAGACACCATCACGGCAGCTCGGAAGGAGGCAGGTTGAGCCGGAAATGAAACCGGGTTCCCCACCCGGGCGCGGTCTCGAATTGCAGCTCCGAGTCCATCGCCCGCAGCAGTCTCCGGCAGATGGTGAGTCCAAGTCCGCTGCCGGCGAAGCCGAAGCGAACCTGGGCGGCGCCATCGTCGTTGGCGGGCCCCTCTTCCGTGTGCATCAGGTCGAAACCGGAGCCGGTATCGCGCACGACAAATTCCACGCAGGTGGCGTCTACCGGTTGCGCCGTGATCTCGATGTAGCCCTCGTCGGTGAAGCGCAGAGCGTTGGAGAGCAGGTTGAGCAGCACCCGGCTCAGCGCCACCGGGTAGCCCATACGGATGTCTACCGGGGGCGCCACCGTGCGAATGCTGACCTTCTTCTCCTCGAGCATGGGTGCCACGATCTCGCAGACGGAGTCGAGCACCTCGCGGATGGAGAACTGTGTGGGGCGCCGGTCGATCAGACGCTCATCGCCCCGCGCCAGGTCGATCACGTTGCTGGCGAGCGAGACCAGGGTGAGCGCCGCCGTGTAGATGATCCCGACCTGTCGGTGCTGAACCGGGTCGAGCTCACGGGGGACGGATTTTCTCAGGGTCTCGCTCAGGAAGAGAATGGAAGTGAGGGGAGAGCGGAGGTCGTGCGCGAACTCCACGACGAGGTCCAGGGGGGTGGGCCGCTCGTTGGAGTCGCGCTCCGTAGCCACCCAGCCCGGTGGCCCCTCCACCCTGTGCAATCGCTCGAGACAGCGGAGCATCTCCCCGCCCGGGGGCGGGGCGTCGCTCGCCCGCCAGCAGCGGACGAGCTCCCTGGCGAGGGTACGGGCCGCCAGTCGGGCGATCCGACCCGTCGCCACCGGCTCCGGATCATCGAACGGCGCATCGTCGCACAACAGGTCGACCAGCGCTGCGACCGACTGGGCGACGGCCTC
>DASVBS010000010.1 GCA_036375715.1 Longimicrobiaceae bacterium
GGCGTGAACCGGACCCTCCTCACCCGCGAACGCGCCCGCGCCGAAGCCCGGCGCAGAGCTGACATGCTCCGCACCCGCGCCCGAATCGTCCTGTCCGGCCGGTGGAACCTGTGCCCGGAGGAGATCCCCGCGGCCATAGCCGAGCTCCACCCGGAGATACCGGAGGCCGAGCGGGAAGCCCTCGCCCGCGAGGTGCGCCGAGTCCAGCGCGAGGAGAGCCCCCGCCGCGTGCCGGTGGGATCGGTGCGGGTCCGGCCGCCGGAGCTGGAGGGGAAGGACGTCTACGGCACACCCGCCGACGCGGACCGCTGGCGGAGGATCTTCGCGGACAGCCTGGAGAACCGGCCGCAGGTGCGGCGGGAGAGGGAGGTGGAGGGGTGAGCGGATCCTTCAAGATCGGCTGGGCCGACCGCCTTCGGGGCCTGCTGACGGGCCGCGTGCGGTCCGTACACGCGATCGGCGATCCGGTGGTCTACCGGCTCAGCTACGGCGGGGCGGCGGCCACGATCGACGACGACGCCTTCGGCTTCGGCAACGGTCGCCCGCGATGGGACCCCAGAGGCCGTCCCGTGCTGGAGGTCGATGTGCCCGACGCGCTGCGCTCGATGGCGTGCCCCTGCTGCGATCAGATCGTGAGCATCCACCGCATCCATCTTCCACATCGGGGCGGCTTCTCGCTTTGGATGCAGCTCAAGCGGATCGCGGAGACCATCGACGCGCGGGAGGCGGCACCGTGAGGCCGTACTACAAGGACGAATCAGTTGTGCTCTACCACGGGGACTGGCGCGATGCGGCATGGCTTCGCGGAGACCTCATCATCGCGGACCCACCATATGGCGAGACGTCCCTGGATTGGGATCGCTGGCCCAGCGGGTGGCCCGGGCAAGCATTGCCACTGGCGCCGCAGATGTGGTGCTTCGGGTCGTTCCGGATG
Source organism: Longimicrobiaceae bacterium (assembly GCA_036375715.1). Lineage (NCBI taxonomy): Bacteria > Pseudomonadati > Gemmatimonadota > Longimicrobiia > Longimicrobiales > Longimicrobiaceae > Longimicrobiaceae bacterium. The sequence continues at coordinate 935 of DASVBS010000010.1, forward strand.
TTTTGGGATCGGAGCCTCGAATTCGACGGGTGGAAGTTGGCTCAGGAAGTAATTTGGGAGAAGCACAACGGCAGCGGATTCCACGCCGATCGGTTCAAGCGGGTGCATGAAGTGGTGGCGCACTTCTACACCGGCGCATGGGGAGACCTCTACCTGGCTCCGGTTACCACCCCGGACGCCACGAAGCGCACCATTCGCAGGAAGAGGCGCCCACCACACACCGGCCGCATCGAGGCGGGAAGCTACGCCAGCGAGGATGGTGGGCCGCGCCTGATGCGCTCGGTGATTCAGGTACGCTCGTGCCACGGCCGCGCGATCAACGAAACGCAGAAGCCGGAGGGTATCGTCCGGCCGCTTATTGAGTACTCGTGCCCGCCGGGCGGTACGGTGATCTCCCTGTTTGCGGGGAGCGGGACGGATCTACTCGTCGCGAAGGAGCTGGGGCGGAAGGCCATCGGCTTCGAGGTGCGCGAAGGGCAGTGCGAAGGTGCTGCGCGCCGGCTGTCGCAGGAGGTGCCGGCGTTAGGAGGTGCAGCGTGACGCGCGTACTCGTCTGCGGCGGCCGGGAGTTCAACGACGCTGAGCGCATCGGTTACGCCCTGGACCGCTTCCACGCGCGCAAGGGGCCGATCTCAGTCCTGATCCACGGGGCGGCTCGAGGTGCGGACTCGATTGCCGGACAATGGGCGGCCAGCAGGGGTGTCGAAGCCCTGTCGTTCCCGGCCAACTGGACGAGGGATGGCAAGGCCGCCGGGCCGATCCGCAACCAGAGGATGCTGGACGAGGGGCAGCCGGACGTGGTAATCGCGTTCCCTGGCGGAGGCGGAACGGCCGACATGGTACGCCGCGCGAAAGCCGCCGGGGTGCAGGTCTACGAGGTGGAGGGTGAGGGTGCTACGCCTCGGCTATGCTCCGCAACTCCGCCGCCAGCCGGCGTAGCCATGAGTCGGCGAATCACTGATAAACCCACAAGGAGATCACCCTGATGGACGCACACGTCCCGCTCCTGATTGCCTCCCTCGCGGCCAACGTACTGATGCTTGTCTCTCTGGCATTGTCTGCATGGGACAACTACCGGCTTGTCAAAGAGTTGAAGCAAGGCGAGGCCAGGCTAGACGCCGCCATCCAGAGGGCGGAGGAGCGAGAGCGCACGCTTCACCGCCTTGCCGCCGACGCGGACCGCTGGCGGAGGATCTTCGCGGACAGCATGGCGAACCGGCCGGTGGTGGTCAGGGAGAGGGAGGTGGAGGGGTGATTTATCCCCAGCTCCTCCTGGATGTCCACCAGGAACTGATCGTGGACCTATTCGCTGGCGGCGGCGGTGCCTCCCAGGGGATCGAGGCCGCACTGGGGCGCCAGGTCGATATCGCGATCAACCACGATCCGGATGCGGTGTCGCTGCACGAGGTCAACCACCCCCAAACTCGGCACTTCGTGTCCGACGTCTTCGAAGTGGATCCGAAGACTGCAACGGGCGGCCGTCCGGTCGGGCTGCTCTGGGCCTCCCCTGATTGCACGGACCACTCGACCGCTAAGGGCGGCAAGCCTATCCGGACGAAGAAGCGCCGGGCACTTGCGTGGGTCGTGACCCGCTGGGCGGGCCAAGTGCGGCCGCGGGTCATCTGCCTGGAGAACGTGCCCGAGTTTGTGGGATGGGGGCCGCTGGTGGGCAAGCCGGGAGAGTACCGTCGGTGCCCGAAGCGCGCGGGTCGCACCTTCCGCGCATTCGTTCGCTCGCTTGAGCAGCTCGGCTACGCGGTGGAGTGGCGCGAGCTCCGCGCGTGCGACTACGGGGCGCCGACGATCCGGAAGCGGCTGTTCCTCATCGCGCGCTGCGACGGCAAGCCGATCGTCTGGCCCGAGCGGACGCACGGCACCAGGCGGCGGCCCCACCGCAGCGCAGCCGAGTGCATCGACTGGTCCATTCCGATGTGCTCGATATTCGCCACGAAGGAAGAGGCGCGCGCCTGGGCGAAGCTGCACGGAGTCGGAACCCCGAAACGCCCGCTCGCGGATGCCACCATGCGGCGGATCGCACGGGGCATCGTGCGATTCGTGCTCGAGGATCCGCAGCCGTTCATCGTCGGCGTAGGCGGCAGGCAGGGGCAGTCACCCGAGCGCGGGATCCGCCAGCCGTACCAGACGGTGACCACGAAGGCGGACTCCGCACTGGTGGTACCCACGCTCGTGCAGACCGGCTACGGCGAGCGTGAGGGACAGGCGCCTCGGTCGCTGGACCTGCACCAGCCGCTCGGGACGATCGTGGCGACGGGCAACAAGCACGCACTCGTTGCCGCCTACCTGGCGAAGCATTTCACCGGCGTTGACGGTGCGCGGCTGCATGCGCCCATGCCGACAGTAACGACGGTGGATCACAATGCGGTCGTGACGGCGCACCTGATGAACTACCACGCGGAGAGGCGGGACGGCGAGGTGCGCGGCGCTGCGCTGCGGGACCCGCTCCCCACGATCGATACCGCCAACCGGCACGCCCTCGTCTACGCCTTCCTCCAGAAATACTACGGACAGGGGATCGGCTCCTCGATGAACGAGCCGATGGGGGCGGTGACCACAAAGGACCGCATGGGCCTCGTGACGGTCACCGTGGACGGAGGAGAGTACGCGATCGCTGACATAGCCATGCGGATGCTGGTACCCCGCGAGCTGTTCAATGCGCAGGGATTCCCGCCGGAGTACGTGATCGATCGCGGGGCAGATGGGCGAAAGCTCTCGGGTAAGGTGCAGGTCCGCCTTGCAGGGAACAGTGTCTCGCCACCCAACGCCGCGGCCATCGTGCGTGCCAACGTGCCGGAGATGATCGCGCGGGACGAAGCCAAGAGGATCGCGTGAGGCACCCCCTCCTGATCCTGGCGTGCAGTCGAGGTGTCACGGAAGTGGTTGTTTGCTACCGATTGAGGGGGTACTAATGGGTACGAAGGATAAGAAAAAGCACCCCGAGCGGGGCGAGTACCGCGGAATATTCGTCGCGCTCGCCGACGACCCGGACTTCCAGAACCTCAGTATGGAAGCGCAGTGGGTCTTCTATACGCTCAAGCTCAGGCTAGGTCGCGCGGGTATTGACGTGTTCTACCCCGCCTCGCTCGCCGACTTATTCGGAAAGGGTTCGACGAACCCTTCCGGGAACCCTTCCGGGAACCCTTCCGGGAAGGGATCCCGCACTACATAAGACAGAAGACAAAAGACTATTAACTACTAACGAAGCTAAAGCTTCGGGGACTGCGGCTGCGCCGCCGGACGATGAACCCACGGACGGCAAGGACCTGCTCGCAGCCGCCCGAGGCGAGGCCGCCGTCCTGATCCGCAAGCACCTCTGGCTCGGAGACGAGCCGCCGCACCCGGACTGGAGCCTTGGTCGCGACCTGAACATCTGGAAGCAACTCCTCAAGCAATTCCAGCCGCACGAACTGAACGGCGCCATCTCGTTGTGTCGCATCGCGCTGCTTGGCGAACTCGACCCGGAGAAGCCGATCACGATGCGCTTCTTCAACCGCGACGGGCAGCGGGACATCATCAGCCGGTGC
>DASVBS010000011.1 GCA_036375715.1 Longimicrobiaceae bacterium
TGTCTAGCCTCCGGGGAGACGGGACCGACCAGCGCCGGGCGCCGCCCCGTCCCGCGACGTCCGGTCGAAGACGCTAGCCGACATCGCAACAATTATTCCGGCCCCAGGCACTCCGCAAGCAATTCGTAACAGGCCTCAAAAAGCCTAACGAAAAGGCGCAAAATGGCCGCCATCGCGTGCGCCTTTCCGGAGTCGTAGCGGGGGTGCGCGCGACGGGCGGCAACTTGCCCTTGACCCCGTCGGTCCTCATTATGCACGGCTTCGTTTGACTCCCGGAAACCCGCGAACCGATCGTAGATAGCCATGGCTGTTGTCACGACTCCCGATGACCGCGCCGTCCTCGAGAGTGCTTCTGTTCAGGCGTTGCTCTCGCAAATCGGGGACGCCGTGCGCGTCACCGACGGCACCTTCGAGCTGCTCGACGAACAGGCCTTCCGTACCCGTGCCCTCGACCTGCTGGCACACGCCGCCGCGCTGGGCGAGGATGACGACGTGAAGGACACCGCCCGCTGGATCATCGGGGAGGCCGGCTCGGCGTTGGGGGTGCGTCCCGCGTCGATCCACGAGCTCTACATGGCCCGTGGCCGGGGTGAGATCTCCGGCTTCACCGTTCCCGCCATGAACATCCGGGCGGCGACCTATTACACCGGGCGTGCCCTCTTCTCCGCGGCGGTGGAGCTGGACGTGGGCGCGCTGATCCTGGAGATCGCGCGCTCGGAGATCGGTTACACCGAGCAGCGCCCGGCCGAGTACGTGGCGGTGCTCACCGCGGCCGCGCTGCGCGAGGGGTGGAGCGGTCCGCTCTTCTTCCAGGGTGATCACGTCCAGATCAACGCCAAGAAGTTCGCGGCGAATCCCGAGCCGGAGGTGCAGGCGCTGCGCGATCTGATCCGCGAGCAGCTCCACGCCGGTTTCTACAACATCGACGTGGATACCTCCACCCTGGTCGACCTCAGCTGGGAGTCGATCGAGGAGCAGCAGGCGCTCAACTGCCGGCTCTCCGCGGAGTTCACGGAGTTCATCCGCAAGCACGAGCCGAAGGGGATCACCGTTTCCATCGGCGGAGAGATCGGCGAGGTGGGCACGGAGAACTCCACCCCCGAGGAGCTGCGCGCCTACATGAACGGCTACCTCGCCGAGCTGCGCACGCTCTCAGAAAAGGCGGGACGGGAGTATGCGGGGCTGAGCAAGATCTCCGTGCAGTCGGGAACCTCTCACGGCGGGGTGGTGCTCCCCGACGGCTCCATCCAGGAGGTGGCGATCGATTTCGAGACGCTGCGCACCCTCTCCGAGATCGCCCGCAAGGAGTACGGCCTGGCCGGAGCGGTGCAGCACGGCGCCAGCACCCTCCCGGAGCATGCCTTCGGACGCTTCCCCGACGCCGGCACCGCCGAGATCCATCTGGCGACCAACTTCCAGAACATGGTCTTCGACCACCCGGCCCTTCCGGGCGACCTGCGGCGGCGCATGTACGACTGGTGCCGGGAGAACCTCGCCGACGAGCGCAAGCCGTCGGACACGGAGGAGCAGTTCATCTACAAGGCGCGCAAGAAGGCGCTGGGCGCGTTCAAGCGCGAGCTCTGGGAGCTTCCCGCGGAGACCTGGGAGCAGATCGGCGGCTCCCTGCGCAAGCAGTTCGCCTTCCTCTTCGAGAAGCTGGCCGTCACCAACACGCGCCAGGTGGTGCAGCGCTACGTGACCGCCCCCGAGCGCCCCCGCTCCGGCCCCGCCGCGCTGCGCATCAAGGCCGCCGCGGACGACTGGGATCTCAGCGACTGATAGGTGCGGCCGGGCCGATGCTTGTGCTGGCGCCCACCCCGCGGACGCTCCGGGCATCGCCTGTAGGGGCGCCCCTGGTGGGCATCCGCATGGGAAACCGGAAAATCGGGCGGTGATGCGATCTTTGCCGCGGGCACGACCTGCGGATCTCTTTTAACCTACGCCGGCTGGAGATCGGCCTGTAGAGGCGCCCCTTGTGGGCGCGCCCGCACGTCGACGCGGCAAGCCGCCGCTGTCCGGAACCCTCAATTCCTGCGTGCGGGCGCCACAAGGGCCGCCCCTACAAGCCGATTCCCTGCAAGACGCCCGTGCAGGCCGCCCTGCAAGGCAATTGCTCGAATCGCCCGTAGGCTGTGGCGCTAAGTTAGCGCCCATACCCCACGAGGGGGCACCCCTAGAGGCTGGTTCCCTGCCACGCCTCCTCCCCGCTCCCCGGAATGAATCCTGCTTCCCTCGCGGCCACGTCTCTCCTGCGGATCATCTGGCCTGAACCCGGTTGCGCGTGAAAACATCGGTCGCGGATTCCGAGGCTCTCCGCGCAAACAAGCTGGCGCTGGTCGAACGTCTCGCCGACGATCTCGCACACGAGATCAAGAACCCGTTGCACTCCATGGTCATCAACCTGGAGGTGCTGAGACGGCGGGTCGACCGGGGCGCGGGGGACGACCCCTCGGAGCTGCAGCGGTACGTCAGCATCCTCGCTGCGGAGCTCGAGCGGGTGAGCCGCCGGGTCGACCTGCTCCTGCGCATGGTCCGGCCCGAGCGCGCCGCCGCCCCGGTCTCCCTCGCCGACGCGGTGGAAGAGCTGGTGGCGGTGGTCGAGTTGGAGCGCGAGCGCCTGGCCGTGGAGATCGAGCTGCACCCTCCCGAGGGCACCTCGCGCGTACGCATTCCCCGGGATTCCGCCCGGCAGATCATCCTCAACCTCCTCCTCCTGGGCCTCGACGCCTCGACGCCCGACGGGCGGATCGTCGTCTCCTCGGAGCTGGGTGAGCGCGAGGAATCCCTTCGTGTGCTCGCCATCCCTGGCGACCAGGCGCAATCGAAGACTGCGCAAGGGGATGAGGCGGCCGAGGAGCAGCGCATGAGCGCCGCGGTGCGTGCCCTGGTGGAGATGCTCGGCGGACGCCTGGAGATCGGACCACCCGCGCAGGGTCCTCCTTCCGCGCGCGAAATCATTGTTGCTCTGCCGGTGGTGACGCTATAGCGCGGATGCCCCGAGACTCCGGTTGACCGGTTTCGCGGAATGAGCGTATCTTGGTCTGAAACCATGAGTTGTATTCACGCGAGCGAGTGCAGGCATGCCAGCGAAGATTCTGATCGCCGACGATGAGCGTCACGTGGCCGAAGGGCTTCAGATGCTCCTCGCGGACGACGGGTATGAGGTGGACATGGCCGTTGACGGTCAGTCCGCGTGGGAGATGATCGAGGCAGGCAGCTACGCGCTCGTTCTCGCCGACCTCCGCATGCCGGAGATCGACGGCCTCGAGCTCTTCTCACGCATGCGCGAGGCGAACATCCCTTCCGAGATGATCATCATCACCGGGAAGGGCTCGGTGGACACGGCCAAGGAGGCGATGCGGCAGGGGGCGTACGACTACCTCGAGAAGCCTCTCAAGATCGACCGGTTGCGGGAGCTGATCCCCAAGGCCATCGAGAAATACGAGGTCAAGGAAGCCAACCGCGCGCTGGAGGAGCGGCTCGCCAACCTCACCCGCTTCGGCGACCTGATCGGTCAGTCGGAGGAGATGCGGGCGATCTATTCGATGATCGAGGCCGCCGCTCCGTCGAACGCCAGCATCCTGATCGTGGGGGAGAGCGGCACGGGTAAGGAGCTCGTGGCCCGCGCCATCCACGAGCGGTCGAACCGCCGCAAGGGCCCCTTCGTGGCCATCAACTGCGCCGCGTTCCCGCGCGAGATCCTGGAGAATGAGCTGTTCGGCCACGAGAAGGGGGCGTTCACCGGAGCGCTCAACGAGAAGCCGGGCTGCTTCGAGCTCGCCGACGGGGGGACGCTCTTCCTCGACGAGGTCGCGGAGATGGAGCCGGACATCCAGGTGAAGTTCCTGCGCGCCCTGGAGCAGCGCTCCTTCCGGCGTCTGGGCGGCAAGAAGGAGATCCAGGTGGACATCCGGGTCGTCTCCGCGACCAACCGGAACGTCAACGAAGCCATCGAGTCCGGAGACCTGCGCGAAGACCTCTATCACCGGCTCGCCGTCATCCCGATCTTCCTGCCCCCGCTGCGCGAGCGTCGCGGCGACGTACGCGTGCTTGCGGAACACTTCCTGCGGCGATTCGCCGCGGAGAACGGCAAGCAGCTCGAAGGGTTCACGCCCGACGCGCTGGAGTTCATCCACGCCTACCGCTGGCCCGGCAACGTCCGCGAGCTGAAGAACGCGATCGAGCGGGCGGTGATCCTCGCCCAGGGGAGCCAGATCACCCTGCGCGATCTACGGGCGCACGAGCTGATCGCCACGGAGGACCGGGAGGTGCGCATCCCCATCGGCACCTCGCTGGAGCAGGCCGATCGCACGCTCATCCTCAAGACCTTCTCGTTCGTCAACGGCGATCACCAGAAGGCGGCCACCCTCCTCGGTGTGGACGAGGAGACCCTCCGTAGTCAGCTCTCGACCTTCATCGGAACGGACGCCGTCACGACCTGATCCCGGTGGTTCGGAGAACGAGCTCGATTCACTGGACGAGGTCGGGGCGGCAGCGAGGGGTGGGCGCTGGAGGTTACGGCGCCCCCCCTTTTTTCGCGTCGTTTCGTTGCAACTTCCTCGTTCGACCAGCTATTTGCTTTGCTCCCCCTGGCACCGCGCTTGCGCTAAGAAGGGGCGCGAACCACGCTTGTGAGGTCTTTATGATACAGATGGCGGTGCCGAGAGTCCTGGTCATCGAGGATGACGAAGGCGCGCGCAACGCCCTCGCCAGCCTGCTCAGCGACGAAGGCTACGCCGTCTCCACGGCCAGCGGGGGAGTCGAGGGGGTTTCGCTCGCGCGAAGCTTCTGGCCGCACGTCGTCATCTGCGATTATTCATTGCCCGACATCGACGGGCTGGAGGTCATGCGGCGCTTGCGTTCGGCCGGCCGCGACTACTTCTTCATCATCGTGACGGCGGGGCGATTCGATCACCTGGGTGAGCGGCACCTGCGCTCGGAGGCCGACGTCTTTCTCGACAAGCCGGTCGATCTCGCCGAGTTGCGTACCGCCCTCGTCCGAGCCACGTCCGAATCGGGATCCGCTCGCGCCCTCAACTGAAAGGAACCGCTTCATGGCAGAGCACGACAACGTTCCGTACATCGTCATCGAGCGCCACAGCGGGGGGGCGACTCCTTTTCTCTGGGGACTTCTGCTTGGCGCTGCCGCTGCGCTGCTCTTCGCTCCCCGTTCGGGGGAGGAGACTCAGGAAGAGATCCGGCGCCGCGCCCAGCGGCTTCGCAATGCGGCGGGGGACCGCGTCAGCGCGGTGCGCGGGTCCGTGACTGAACGGATCGATCGCACCCGTAGCCAGCTGCAGGAGCGGATCGAGTCGGTGCGGGAGAAGGTGGACTTCCGCGCCCACCAGGCTCGGGACGCGATGGAGAGCGGCCGCCGCGCCGCCACGGATGCCGGAACCGAGCTGCGTCGCCGGGTCGAGAACGCCCGCCAGGGGATCCAGGGCGGCGGTGCCGGCGAGCGCTCGCCCCGAACGCCGGGCGAAGCCCGCCCGCCGAATTCCTCGGCGGAGGGTACCTCATCGCCCTCATCGGCGTCGGCCCCTGCCACGCCGCAGACGCCCTCCAACGCCGGGACCTCCGGCACCCGCGTCGATGTGGAGGAAGCCGAGGGCCGCCCGGGCCTCGGCTGATCCAGCCCGGGAGGAGCGGTCCCCGACGGAGGCCGCTCCACCAGACCTAGTCTCCGTGTCGCAGATCGGTTCGCCGGCACCGGGGCGGCAGCTGCTCACAGCCGCTCTCGGTGCACTGGCTCGTCTGTTCGACGGCACCCGCGACTTCGTCGGGCGCGTGTACCGCAAGGCGGGTCAGGACGACATCTTCTTCCTCGCCGGGGGAATCGCCTTCAACATCGTCCTCGGTGCGGTCCCCTTTCTCCTGCTGCTGATCACCCTCTTCGGTTACGTGCTGCGCACGCAGGTCGCCGATCCGCAGCAGGCGGCGATCGACTACGTCTTCACCATTCTGCCGCCCAGCCCTTCGCTGGAACGGTGGGTACGGGAGCAGATCGGCACCCTGATGGAGGACCTGCCGGGCTTTGGCGTGCTCGGCTCCGTGCTGCTGGTCTGGGTCTCCACCCGCCTGATCGGCTCCCTGCGCAGTGCGCTCCGCAACGTTTTCGACGTGCAGGAGGAACGGGGCATCATCGGGGGGAAGATCTTCGACGCGAAGATGGTGGTCGTGGCGGGGAGCCTCTTCGTGGCGAACACCGTCATCACCGTCCTGCTCGAGGCGGTGCAGACCTACGGGATCGAATTCCTCGGTCTGGGCGAAGGAGGAATCGTGCGCACGCTGCAGGTGCTCACCGCGCAGCTGCTGGCGTATGCGTTCATCTTCCTGATGTTCCTCCTGATCTATCGCTATCTTCCCGCGCGGCGCATCCCCTGGCGCATCTCCCTGGTGTCCGCCCTCTTCAGCTCGGTGGCCTTCGAGCTCCTCAAGTCGGCCTTCGCTTGGTACGTGGCCTATGTCGCGAACTATCGGACCACCTACGGGTACTTTGCATCGCTCGTGGTCCTGATGTTCTGGATCTACTACTCGGCGGTCGTGTTCGTGCTCGGCGGCGAGGTGGGACAGATCTACGAGACGAACCGCATCCGACGTCGTCAGAGAGAGCTGCTCGATTGACCATGATGGGACGATCCCTTCGCCTTGCCGCCCTGGTGGCGGCCCTGAGCGCCCTCCCCGCGGTTGCGTCCGCGCAGGGGCTACCCGGTGCGCCGCTGGCCCTGGCGCACGGGGTCGAGCGGGAGGGAGCGGCCCGCTACCGGGATCCGCCGGTGAACGTGGAGGGGCGGTACGTGGTCATCTCCCTCGACGAGCACCGCCTGTACATGATGGAGGATGAGCGCGTGATCTGGTCGACGCCGGTAGGCACAGGCACCGGCACGCGGCTCGAGGGCGCGGGGCAGAAGTGGGATTTCTCCACCCCGCGGGGGATGTTCCGCGTCCAGTACAAGGAGAAGGAGCCGGTCTGGCGTGTGCCCGTCTGGGCCTTCGTGGAGCGCGGTGAGCCCATCCCGCCCCCCGACTCGCCCAAGTGGAACGAGCCGGGCATGCTGGGCACCACCGCCCTCTACCTCGAGGAAGACATCGCCGTGCACGGCACCAACTTCCCCGAGCTGCTCGGCCAGCCCGTCTCCCACGGCTGCATCCGCATGAGCAACGAGGCGGCGCGGCGGCTGTACCACGAGGCGCCGGTGGGGACGCCGGTGATTATTTACTGAGGCGGGCTTGGCGGGGTGAAGGCTGGGGCCTTGGTTGTGGTTATCCGCTATCCGTTTTCCGCTATCGGTCGGACCGAGGGGCGGGGCTCTCACTTCGAGGCCAGGGCTCGAAGCTCGGCGAGCCCACCGGTTCTACATCCTCAGCTATCCGTGGGAAACGATCAGTTAGGTGTCGGCGTGTCCGCAGATCTCCAAGTTAGCCCACCGGTCCAAACGGATAACGGATAACGATAACCGAGTCACGTATGCCAGCCGACACCGCACGCCCCAACACCCACATCGTCGCCCGCAACCGGCGCGCGCGGCACGAGTACGAGGTCCTCGAGAAGTACGAGGCGGGGATCGTGCTCACGGGCACGGAGGTGAAGTCGCTGCGCGCGGGGAAGGCGAACCTGCAGGATGCCTACGCTCGCTTCGATCGGGGGGAGCTGTGGCTCTACAACCTCCACATCTCTCCCTACGAGCAGGGCAGCCGCTTCAACCACGACCCGCTCCGCCCGCGCAAGCTGCTGCTCCAGAAGCGCGAGCTGCGCAAGCTGGTGGGGCAGGTCGAGCAGCAGGGGCTCACCCTGGTTCCGCTCGACATCTACTTTCGTCGAGGGCTCGCCAAGCTGACTCTGGCCCTGGTCCGCGGTAAGAAGCTGCATGACAAACGGGAAGACCTCCGCCGGCGCGCGGCGGAACGTGAGATGGAGCGTGCGTACAAGGGGTCTTGACCGGTTGCTGGCGGGGCTGCTCGCCGTCCTGGCGAGCCTGCCCCCCGGCGCGGCGCTCGCCCAGGCGGGCGACGAGGCGAAGCCACTGGTGGTGATCGACGCGGGACACGGCGGGGTCGACCCGGGAGCACGCGGGCCGAACGGGACGCGGGAGAAGGACATCACGCTGCGGGTGGCCCGGGCGCTGGCGGAGGAACTGCGGCGCAGCGGCGACTTCGACGTGCGCATGACGCGCACTTCCGACACGCTCATCGCCCTGCGCGATCGCACCCGGATGGCAAACCGCTGGCGCGCGGAGGGCGGCAACGGAGATCGACCCGCGGTCTTCATCTCCATTCACGCCAACGCTCACCGCGATCGCGGTACGCGCGGCTTCGAGACCTACTTCCTGTCCGACGCGAAAACCGCCGACGCCGCGCGCGTGGCCGCCATGGAGAACGCGGCGCAGCAGTACGAGGCGCAGGAAAGCGCCCCCGCCGACGACCTCTCCTTCATCCTCACCGATCTGAGGCAGAACCGCTACGTCCACGAGTCGAGCAGCTGGGCGGAGATGATCCAGCGCCGCCTGTCCGCCATGCACCCGGGTCCGAACCGGGGGGTCAAACAGGCGGGGTTCGTGGTGCTGGACGGGGCCTTCATGCCGGCCGTGCTGGTCGAGCTGGGATTCATCACCAATTCGCGCGAGGAGCGGATGCTCGCCGACCGCGACATCCAGCGGGAGCTCGCTTCTCGTCTGGCGGCGTCCGTCCGAGACTACTTCGATCGGTACCTGGCGATCTCGGGGACCTCGGCGCCCTGAGCCGGGTTCAGCGACGGATCTTTGCCCGCCTCGCGCGGGTACGCAGCGCCTATGAACGCTGACAGCTCCGGTCATTTTCCGTCGGCCGCCGCTCCGCGCGCGGCCGTGCCGATTCTCGCCCTCGACGTGCCGAGCGCGGAGGAGGCCTTTGCGCTGGTCGAGCGCGTTCCGCGCGCGGACTTCGTGAAGGTCGGCCTGCAGCTCTTCACCGCCGAGGGCCCCGCGGTCGTGCGGCAGCTCCGCGCCCGAGGTCGACGGGTCTTCCTCGATCTCAAGCTGCACGACATCCCCAACACGGTGGCGGGCGCGGTGGAGTCCGCGGCAAAGCTCGGGGTGGACCTGCTCACCGTGCACGCCTCGGGGGGTGAGGTGATGCTGCGCGCCGCGGTCGAAGCGGCGGAGCGCGCTCTGGAGCCACCGCAGCTCCTCGCCGTCACGGTGCTGACGTCCTTTTCCGCGGAGGGTCTCGGGCAGGCGTGGGGCAGGGAGGCGCTCGATGTCGAGCGTGAGGTGGTGCGCCTGGCCACGCTGGCGCGCGACGCCGGCATCCCGGGGGTGGTGGCTTCGGTGCGCGAGGTGACCCCCATTCGGGCCGCGCTGGGGCATTCCCTGCGCATCCTCACCCCGGGGATTCGCCTTGCCGGAGACGCCCCGGGGGACCAGACGCGCATCGCCACCCCCGCGGAAGCGGTGCGCCTGGGCTCGGATTACCTGGTGATTGGCCGCACCGTGACCGCCGCTCCCGACCCGGCCGCCGCTTTCGATCGCGTGCTCGCCGAGCTGGAGGGTCTCTCCGTGGAAGCGAGGTCCGGGTGACGCGAACGATGTTGCTGGCGATTCTGCTGAGCCTGGTCGTGGGCGCCGCTCCTGCCTCGGGGCAGGCGCCGGCGCCAATCGAGGACTTCGTGCGCCGGGTGAGCTATCTGTGGGAGGCGAAGGACGTCGACAATCTCGTCGACCTCGTCACCGACAGCGAGCCGGTGGTGCTCGACCGTGGCTCGGGGTCGGAGCGGGTCAACAGTCGGCACGCCGCGGCGGCGCTGCGTGCGCTCTTCTCCGACCTCGAGAGCGTCTCGGTCCGGCCCGTGAAGGCCACCCTCGCGGGCGGGCAGCCGGTGCGTGGCTTTGGCGAGCTCACCTGGGTCTACCGCGCGCGCGGGGCGCCGGGGGAGCAGACCCGGTCGGTCTACGTGGGCACGGTCTGGGACGGGCGCCGCTGGCGCATCAGCGAGCTGCGCCTTCTGCCGTAATCGCTTGACACCGGAGCGAATCCGCCTCTACCATAGCGACCGCCCCGCCCGTTCTGAACGGTCATGCGGGGCGGATTTCTTTGAGGGCACGAATGCGTAGCGGGTCGTCCACAACGCAGCAGCCACACATGCTCCACTTCTTCAATTCGCTGACGCGGCGACGCGAGGAGTTCGTCCCCCTGGAACCCGGGCGGGTGGGGATGTACGTGTGTGGCCCGACCATCTACGCGCCCCCGCACATCGGCAACCTCCGCACTTTCTTCTTCGCCGACATCCTGCACCGGTACCTCGAGTTCCGCGGCTATGAGGTGCGGTTCGTGATGAACCTCACCGATGTGGACGACAAGACGATCGCTGGGGCGGTGCGTGCCGGGGTGTCCCTGCGCGAGCACACCGAGCCGTTCGCGCGCATCCTCTTCGAGAACTTCGACGCACTGGGGATCGCCCGAGCGGACGTCTACCCGCGCGCGACGGAGTACGTGCCGCAGATGATCGAGCTCATCGCGAAGCTCATCGATCGCGGGCTGGCCTACGAATCCGAGGGATCGGTCTACTACGACATCTCCGAGTTCCCCGAGTATGGCAAGCTCTCGCGGGTGGACCTCGAGCACACCCGGCGCGGGGAGCGCGTGGCCGCCGACGAGTACGATCGTGGGGACGTGCGTGACTTCGCGCTCTGGAAGGCGGCCAAGCCGGAGGACGAGAAGGTGGGCGCCGTGTGGGACACGCCGTGGGGACCGGGCCGTCCGGGCTGGCACATCGAGTGCTCGGCGATGAGCATGCACGAGCTGGGGGAGACCTTCGACATCCACGGCGGCGGGGTGGATCTCCTCTTCCCGCACCACGAGGACGAGATCGCCCAGTCCGAAGGCGCCACGGGCAAACCGTTTGCCCGCTACTGGCTGCACTCCGAGTTCCTGCAGGTGGACGGCGAGAAGATGGCCAAGTCCGCCGGGAACATCTACACCCTGGAGGAGCTGGTGGAGCAGGGGGCGCGGCCGTCCTCGATTCGTTACGTCTTCCTGACGGCGCACTATCGGACCAAGCTCAATTTTACCTGGGAGGCGCTCGAGGCCGGGGCCGAGTCGGTCCGGCGGCTCTGGTCGACCTACGAGCGGCTGCGCCGCGAGCATCCGCGCTCCCCGCACCCGCGCGCGCACGACGAGCCGCGCCTGCACGAGGCGGCTTCGCGGGCCCTCACCGACTTCACCCAGGCCATGGACGACGACCTGAACACCAGCGTCGCCCTGTCCGCGGTGTGGGGACTCGTGCGGGAGATCAACAGCCGCCTGGATGAGCTGGGAACCCAGCCGATCACGGATGCGGAGGCGCAGACGGCGCTGGATGCGCTCGAGCGGATGGACTCCGTGCTGAACATCATCGGCCTCGCCTCGCGCGAGCAGGAGTCGCGGGTGAGCGCCGAGCTGGAGGCCTGGATCGAGGAGCGCCTCGCGGCGCGGCAGGAGGCCCGCAAAGCGCGAGATTTCGCCCTCGCCGACCGCATCCGCGACGAGATCGCGGCCCGCGGCGTCGTTCTCGAGGATACGCCTACCGGCACGCGGTGGAAGGTGATAAACTGAGGAGTTAGAAGCTAGAAGCTAGAATGGTTGTTCGTGCAGCGCTGGTGTAGCTCAGCTGGCAGAGCACCCGCCTTGTAAGCGGGCGGTCGTGGGTTCGAGTCCCACCACCAGCTTGTTTTGGGCATTCTTTTGGAGGGCTGGGGCCAGAAGCCAACGAATTCTAGCTTCTAGCTTCTAGCTTCTAGCTTCTAGCCGGTCCGCCGGAGCCGCGGTGCCAGCGGGCAGGGATTCCAACTCCTAACTCCTCACCTTACCCGAAGTGCCCATGCGCCGGCGTGCTTCCGTCGGCTTGCCTGAGCTTGTCGGCGCTGTAGAATACTCTTGCTTCTGACCTCTGACTTTCGAGCTCGAGCTCCATCGTCTGCATCCCAAGACTTCATCGGCCCCATCGAGGCTGACGTTCAATTAGTCGTTCAGCGGAAGAAATCACCGGCGCGAAGCTCCGCTTCGAGCTTGCTGGTCCGCCCGCCCCCTGGCGAGCATCCGATCGCGCCCCCGGTCAGCTCAGTCGGGCTGACGCACCAGGAGATATAGAAGAAGAAGGTAGAACAACATTCCAGTTCCTCACTTCTAGCTTCTAACTTCTATTTAGCAACAAGTTTAGCACTCCCCGCCACCCCCACAACCTTGGAGCGATGAACGTCCTTCGTTCGCCAATCACCCTCGTACTCCTCCTCAGCCTGAGCACCGGCTGCTCGGACAGTGTCCTGGACCTCAACCCGCAGGATCAGGTGTCGGATGACGCCGTCTGGAGCGACCCAGCTCTGGCGAAAGCTTTCCTCTTCGACATCTATCGAGGGGTGGGTCACGGGTACAACGGAACCACCCTGTGGGTGCTCACCGACGACGGTCACAACACCCGCGGCGGGGATGTTTCCGATCACAACCTGTCGAACGTCTCGCCCTCCGACCTGCAAGCGATGGGAGGCTCTCGTTTCTCCCACTATCGCTGGGGAGATCTCTATAAGAGCATCCGCAACGCCAACATCTTCATCA
Source organism: Longimicrobiaceae bacterium (assembly GCA_036375715.1). Lineage (NCBI taxonomy): Bacteria > Pseudomonadati > Gemmatimonadota > Longimicrobiia > Longimicrobiales > Longimicrobiaceae > Longimicrobiaceae bacterium. The sequence goes on from DASVBS010000011.1 coordinate 12,565, forward strand.
CGGAGATCGAGAAGGCCGATTTCCCGGAGGCGGAAGCGAACCAGATGAAGGGGGAGGCGCTGTTCCTGCGCGCCTACTTCTATCACAACCTGCTGCGGGTCTTCGGGGGCGTGCCGCTGATCACCGAGGTCTACGGCCTCAACGACGACTACCGGGTAGCCCGTAACTCCTTCGCCGAGGTGGTGGACCAGATCGTCTCCGACCTGGACCAGGCGGCGGCCCTGCTGCCGCTGGAGTACCCGGCCTCGGAGCTCGGCCGCATCACGAAGGGTGCAGCGCTGGCCCTCAAGGCGCGCGTGCTCCTCTATGCGGCCAGCGATCTCTACCAGACGAACCCGAGCGGGATGCCGGAGACCGGCTATACCGGCGGGACCGACCGCACCGCCTACTGGCGCGCGGCCAAGGACGCCGCCAAGGCGGTGATCGACCTGGGCATCTACAGCCTCTACGGGGGCGACGCCTCCACGCCCGAGGAGGGCACCGAAAACTACGCCAATCTCTTCCTGACCAAGGTCAACCCGGAGTTCATCTTCGTCCGCTATTTCCTCCCCCACCGCGACGACATTCCCAACGTGGGGCGGTACGTGGGGCCGAACGGTTACCACAACTGGGGGTCGAACACGCCGACGCAGAACCTGATCGACGCCTATCGGATGGTGGACGGCACGCCATTCGATTGGTCGAATCCGGAGCACGCCGCCGCGCCATACGAGAACCGCGATCCGCGCTTCTACGCGAGCATCCAGTACGACGGCGCGCGCTGGGTGAAGCGTCCTGCGGATGTGATCCACCTCGATACGGCCGGGATCATCCAGACCTTCCGGACCCTGACGCTGCCCGATGGCAGCACGCTGCCCGGGCTGGACACCCGCTACGGTCCCGTCGAGGACTGGAACGGGACCTACTCCGGGTACTATCTGCGCAAGCAGGTCGACCCGACCGTGGATCACCAGTTCGTCTCCCAGGATGTGCCCTGGGTGTTCATCCGCTACGCCGAGGTGCTGCTCAACTACGCGGAGGCCTCCATCGAGCTGAACGAGCTGGACGACGCGCTCTGGGCCATCAACCAGATCCGTCGGCGCTCAGGCATGCCTGAGCTCTCCGCCTCTCTCGGGCAGGATGCGCTGCGCGAGGAGTATCGCAACGAGCGGCGGGTGGAGCTCGCCTTCGAGGAGCACCGCTTCTTCGACGTGCGGCGCTGGATGATCGCACCGGAGGTGATGGACGAGAACGCGCACGGGATCGAGATCACCGTCAAGGCAACCGACCCGCTGCGCCGCAGCACGTACTACGATTACACCTACAAGATCATCGACGTCGAGGAGCGCCACTGGGACGACCGGATGTACTTCCTGCCGATCTCGCGTGACGAGCTCAACCGCAACGACGCGCTCGTACAGAACCCGGGCTACTGAACGGAGGAGACCATGATCAAGCGGCGGGCATTCCTCGCGCACCTCTCGGGCGGCATCGTCAGCAGTGCGGCGCTGGCGGCGGAGGCGGTCGCTGCTCCGCTGGAGCGCCCGCGTCGCGCGACGGCCACCACGTCGCCGGCGGACTCCCTGTTCGCCACGGCCCCGATGCTCTGGGCGCCCCGAGCCGACGGGGCCGAGGTTCTCTGGACGGTGCCCCGACTCTCGCGGGGGCGGGTCGAGCTGCGGAAGGCGACGGGCGAGACCCGTACCTTCGCCGGCGACGACTTCGGATTCGTTCCGCAGTCGGCCGGGGTCATGCGGGTGCGGCTCGAGGGACTGGACCCGGGAACGGAGTACGAGTGGCGGGCGGTGACCGAGGCGATCGACGGCGACCAGGCTCGAGAGGAGAGCGCCTGGAAGCGCTTCCGCACTCTCGATCCCAACGCCGCGGAAACCACCTTCTGCGTGTGGAACGACACGCACGAGCGCGTGGAGACCATCCGCAAGCTCTACGAGGTCACGCCCCAGGCCGACTTCCTCCTCTGGAACGGAGACACCTGCAACGACTGGCACGAGGAGGAGATCCTGGTGCCGACGCTGCTCGCTCCGGGCGGTCTGGACATCTCCGAGAAGCACCCGCTCCTGCTCACCTTCGGCAACCACGACGTGCGAGGGAAGTACGGCTTCCGCGTGCCGGAGCACATCGCCACCCCGGCCGGCCGTCCTTACTACGCCTTCCGCAGCGGGCCGGTGGCGATCGTGGCGCTGCACACCGGCGAGGACAAGCCGGACGACCACCCCAGCTTCCACGGGCTGGTCGCGTTCCAGGCGCTGCGTGAGGAGCAGGCGGCGTGGCTGGCGCAGACGCTCCGGCGTCCGGAGCTCGCCACGGCCCCCTACCGGGTGGTCTTCTGCCACATCCCGCTGCGCTGGATCGAGGAGCCGGAACAGGTCGACTACGCGGGAGGCGGCTTCGACCACTACGCGCGCTCCAGCCGCGACCTGTGGCACCGGGCGCTGGTCGACTGGGGCGCCCAGGTGGTGATCTCGGGCCACACCCACCGGCCGGCGAGCATCGCGGCCGACGCCGCGTTCCCCTACGCGCAGATGATCGGCGGCGGCCCTCAGCTCGAGCGGGCGACCTGGACCGAGGCGAAGGCCGACGCGCGCGCTCTCACCATCACCATCCGCTCGCTCAGCGAGGGCAAAGTGCTGCACCAGGAGAGTTTCGCCCCGCTCACCTGAGCGAACGCGCCCCGTTTTCGCGCGGGTCGGCCGGTGGCGCGCGGTGCTCCCGCGCGCCGGTTGACACCCGCCGCCTCAGGTCGTTACTATTCACGGCTCGCTGATCTACCCGCACTCCACTCGTGTCCCGGGGTCCGGTCGGCGGGCCGATTTGCGGGCGTAGCTCAGTTGGTAGAGCATCAGCCTTCCAAGCTGAGGGTCGCGAGTTCGAGTCTCGTCGCCCGCTCTTTTCTTGTTTGGGGTCGGCGTGTCGGAGACGGGGGCGCCTCGGGAGGCGCCGAAGATCAGTGGGGCGAAAGCCCGGGGCGGGGGACAGGCTCACGTAGCTCAGTCGGTAGAGCACTTCCTTGGTAAGGAAGAGGTCACGGGTTCGAGTCCCGTCGTGGGCTCTCGCGAGCCTCCGGAATCAATCAATTCTTTACGAGACCGCAGAAGCGACCAATGGCCAAGGCTAAGTTTGAGCGGACGAAGCCGCACGTGAACGTGGGGACGATCGGGCACGTCGACCATGGGAAGACGACGTTGACGGCGGCGATCACGCGGATCCAGGCGGCGAAGGGTCTGGCGGACTTTGTGGC
>DASVBS010000012.1 GCA_036375715.1 Longimicrobiaceae bacterium
CGGAAGTCCATCCGCGGCCGGCGGCCGGCGGCGTCGTGCCAGTTGTCCCAGATGGGCCAGTAGAGCAGCACGTCGTTGTCGGGCACGCCGCTCTGCATCACCGACTGCACGCGGGCGATGTACTGGTTCAGCGCCGGGATGTCGCGCCAGAAGGCGTTGCGGTCGTTGAACTGGGTGGAGGCATAGAACAGCCACCCCGGCCAGGTGGCGTCGTCCGGGGAGTAGGCGGTGCCGTGGAAGAAGACGTGGTTGATCCCGCTCACGAAGAGCCCGTCCACCGCCTGCTTGACGTCGTTCAGGCTCACCGTCCAGTGCTCGCCCAGCCAGGTCATCGACTCGGCCGAGGCCCGGGGCTTCCCGGCGACGTGCGCCGCGGAGGAGGCGAACTTGGAGATCAGCGGGTCGGCGTCGCTGCCGTCCAGCGGACCGAAGATCTCGGTCTCGGGGATGTCGCTCGCGGCGTACAGGTCCAGGATGTTCCCGGGCGAGCCGTGCGCCTGGTTGCGGGTGAGGCTGCCGTGCTGGTGGGCCCAGTCGGTGAAGGGCCCGATCAGGTGCTCCAGCAGCATCTCGTCCATCGTCTGTCGGTAGTCGGAGCGCACCCGCGCCACGGTCTCCGGATCCCCCTCCCCCGCCAGCGCCGCGGCGTATTCCCGCAGGTCGTAGCCCCGCCGCTCGGCGAAGAAATCGAACAGCTCGGCCGACCCGTCGCCCGAGTACTCGTAGGAGTCGTGGAAGAAGGAGCGGACGATCCCCTCGGGGGGGCGCTCCAGCTTGCCGCCGAAGTAGTCGAAGTACGCCGCCACCGCCTTCTCGGAGAGCACGTCGACCACGTTGCCCTCGCCGCCCGGCGCCGGACGCTTCACCTGCTCGTTGTTGTTGCGGATCTCCACGCTCCACGTCACCGCTCCGCTCGGCGCGGTGTCGGCGACGAAGCGCAGGGAGCGGCTGGCGAGCTCCAGCGGCACCTCGGGACCCCCCATCTTCCACCCGGAGCCCGGGGGCATGTCCAGCCCCATCCCCAGCCGGTTCGCCTCCGCCGCCGCGTGCCCGAGCATCGCGATCCAGCGGTCGGAGAAGTAGGGGATATGCCGGTCCTCCTGCCCCTTGATCCCGTAGATGCTGGTCACCTCCACGCCGCCGAACCCCACCCGCGCCAGCTCCTCCAGCTCTCGGGTGAGATTGGCCGAGTCGACCGCGCTCCCCAGCCACCACCAGCGCGTCCACGGCTTCGCCTCCCGGGTGATCTCCGGCCACTCGAGCTGGGCGTGGAGCTGCACGGGGAGTAGCAACCCGAGCAGGAAGAGGATCTTTCTCATGGATCGGTGACGGATAGGGAAGCTCGTTTGGATGATGGAATGGGGAGGATGAATGGGATAATGGCGCGATTCGCACCATCCGCACGCGCGTTCGGCCTCCGCGCCCCGCGGGCCAACTCCTGACTCCTAGCTCCTAGCTTCTAACTTCTGGCTTCTGACTCCTGACTTCCCACCCTCCACCGCCCCTATCCCGGCCTCAAAAATCAAACTCATCGATATTCCCCGCATTGAAGATGAACGGCTCGCCCAGCCGCACCTCGTCCTCCACCACCTCCACCGTTCCCAGCCGCCCGGCCTCCAGCGCACTATCCCCCGGCTCCAGCTCGCCCGACACCAGCGCCTGCGCGGTGCGCACGGTCAGGTACCCGAGATCCACCGTGTTCCACAGCACGATGCTCTCGATGATCCCCTCCTTGATGTAGGGGCGGCACATGTTCGGCAGCGACAGACCGGTGACCTTCACGTCGGTGCGCCCCGACTGCTTCACCGCCTCGGCCGCACCCGGCACCGCCGGCGCGGCGATGGCCATGATCAGCTTCACGTCGGGGTAGACCTTGAGCACGGTCTGGGTCTCGGCAAAGGCGCGGTCACGGTCGCCGTCGCTCGGCTGGATGGTCACCAGCTCGATGTTGGGATAGCGCTCCTCCAGCCGCGCCCGGATGTGCTCGATCCACTCGTTCTGGTTGGCGGCGCTGAGCGAGGCGGTGATGATGGCGAAGCGCCCCTCGCCGCCCATGATGCGCGCGGCCTCGTCCATCAGGGTGTAGCCGATGCCCTGCGGGGTGGCCTGATTCACCAGGAAGTGTCGCGCGTCCTCCTCCGCGTCGGCGTCCCAGGTGATCACCTTGATGCCGTTGTCCATCGCCTTGCGCAGCACGCTCGAGATCGCCACCCGGTTCTCGACGCTCACCGCAATGGCGTCCACCCCGCTGGTGATCCACGCCTCGACGATCTGGTTCTGCCGCGCGGCGTCGAGGTCGGTGGGGCCGTCCCACAGCAGCTCGACGCCGAACTCCTCGGCCGCCTCGTCCGCGCCCGCACGCGCGCTGATGAAGTAGGGATCGCCCTTCGCCTTGGGCATCATCGCCACCACGGGTCGATCCGCCGGGTTCGTCGCCGCGCCGGCCGCGGCCGCGCGTTGCCCCGCGGGACCGCCGATGGCGTCGGTGATCGAGCGGACCAGCATCCAGTTGCTCGCCGCCACGATGAGCGAGCCGGCGAGGACCACGGCGCTCAGCACCGCGACCTGTGAATTCCTCACTTCGTCTTCCTCCTCAGGATGAAGCGCCGGGGCCGCCCGGGCGCGCGCGCGCCGATAGAGGCCGTCCAGCAGGATCGTGCCGACGAGCAGCACGCCGGTGAGCACCCCCGCCAGCTCCGCCGGCAGCGCGCTCAGGCGCAGCCCGTTCTGCAGAATCACGATGGCGAACAGGCCGAGCACGGTGCCCAGCACGGTCCCCCGTCCGCCGAAGATCGATGCCCCGCCCAGCACCACCGCCGTGATGGCGATCAGCTCGTAGCCCGTCCCCGCGTCGGACTTCGCCTGCCCCAGGTGGGCGACGTAGATGACCGCCGCCAGCGCGCTCGCCAGCCCCGAGAGCAGGTAAATGACGAACAGCCGGCGCTCGACCGGGATCCCGGCGTACCGAGCGCCCTCGGGGGAGAAGCCGATGGCGTACAGGCTCCGCCCGAAGCCGGTCCGGTGCAGCCACCAGGCGAATCCGATGGCGGCCGCCGCCAGCACGAAGAGCTGCGTCGGCACCACCCCACCGACGTAGCCCTGCCCCAGGAAGAGGAACCCCCAAGGGAAGCCGGAATAGGCGTCGATCCCCCGCGTGAGCCCCTCGGCCACCCCGCGGAAGAGCGAGAAGGTCCCCAGG
>DASVBS010000013.1 GCA_036375715.1 Longimicrobiaceae bacterium
CGAGCACCATGATATCGCGATCGATCGCCGCGGCCACCGGGGGATCGGCGGAGCCGAAGAGCTCCACCGCCTGGACCACTCCGTCCTGGTTCACGTCTTCCAGCTGGATGAGTCCTGTCTCCATCCAGCTCTGCACCCAGGGCACCGCGGCAACCTCGCTTACCGACCGCCCGGCCAGCGTATCCAGGATGTAGTACTTGGAGAATACGGCGATGGTCGGCGCCGTCGTGTAGAGCAGGGCGATGAACAATAGCGCCCACCCCGTGCTCCAGCGCGCCGCCCGCACGGAGCGAACGGTGTAGAAGCGCACGATCACGTGCGGTAGGCCCGCCGTTCCCACCATCAGGGCGATGGTGATGAACAGGACGTTGATGAAGGAGAGTTCGGTAAAGGGCGCCGCATAGTCCGAAAGCCCCAGCTCGACGCTGACCTGCCGCAGCTTGGGCAGCACCTCGGCCAGGGCGGTGTGCGGAAGCGGATTGTTGGTGAGGAGGATGGCAATGGCGATCGCCGGGGCGAGATACGCGAAGATCAGCACGAGGTACTGCGCGATCTGCGTGTACGTCACCCCCTTCATCCCGCCCAGGACGGCGTAGAAGGCCACGATCACCATCCCCACCACCACCCCCGCCTCAATGCTGATCCCGAGGAAGCGGCTGAAGACGATCCCCACCCCGCGCATCTGCCCCGCCACGTAGGTGAAGGACACGAAGATGGCCGCCAGCACCGCCACCACCCTCGCCGTCGAGGAGTAGTAGCGATCCCCCACGAAGTCCGGCACCGTGTACTTGCCGAACTTGCGCAGAAAGGGGGCGAGCAGGAGCGCGAGCAGTACGTAGCCCCCTGTCCACCCCATCAGATATACGACGCCGTCGTACCCCATGAAGGCGATGAGCCCCGCCATGGAAATGAAGCTCGCGGCGCTCATCCAGTCGGCCGCGGTCGCCATCCCGTTGGCCACCGCCCCGACACCCTGCCCCGCCACGTAGAAGCCGGAGGTGCTGCGCACGCGCGTCAGGATCGCAATCCCGATGTAGAGCGCGAAACTCAGCCCCACCATGATGTACGTCCAGGTCTGGATGGACATGGGGACTCTCTTCAGGTTCCCAGGTGAGGAAGAAAGAAGCTAGGAGCGAGAAGCTAGAAGCTAGAATTCTCCACTTCGGACTTCCGAGCGTGGGGGCTCACAGTCAGCCCGCGCGACCACTCCGCGGAATCGAGAATTCTGGCTTCCAGCTCCTAGCTTCTCGCTTCTTGCCGTTCATCCACCCCGAACTCCCGGTCCTGTCGGTCCGCGAGCCAGGCGTTGACGAAGATCAGGATCACGAAGACGTAGATGGAGCCCTGGTGAGCCATCCAGAAGCCGAACGGAACACCGCCGAGCGAAACCTCGTTCAGCCAGCGAACGAGGACGATACTCATCAAAGGACCGGCGATGAACCAGATGGCGAGCAGAGTGAGGAGACGGCGAAGGGTGCGGCGCCAGTAGGCGTCCTTGTCGAAAGCGGCGTGTGGGGTCATACGGAGCCACGATGCGAGTGGGCTGGATCCCCACCCGTCACCACCGTCGCGACGACCCGAACTCCGCGCTGGCTGGTAGAGCGTGCGCGGATCGTCGGCCTCACCTCGCAACGAGGGCTAGCGATGACGGGAGGCGCGGAAGGACGGCGCACAATACCGGCGGTTCGTCGCCTTCGCAACACGGCGGGCAACGTGGCTTGCGCCGACTACGTCGGCCAGCGACCTTGTCGCCACTTTTGCGGGCGTAGCGGCAACGTGAACGGACACTGATGGGCGAGGCAACAGAGCGGCAGACGGTCGGAGAGCTCCGACTGGGAGACATCATCTACAGCAACTGCTTTCCAGTCCACGCGAGACTCATCGATCGTCCCCGTGAGGGAGACCCGAAGCTGGTGCCGGGGCCGCCCTCCCTCCTCAACCGCCTGTTGAGCGAGCGCGAGATCGACGTAGCTCCCTCGTCCAGCATCGAATACGCCCGGAACGCGGACCGCTACCGGATCCTGCCCGATCTCGTCATCGGCTCGAAGGGACCGGTGCGTAGCATCCTCTTCCTCTCGCGCTACAATCCGTCCCGACTGGACGGGCGGGTGGTGGCGCTGCCCACCGCGTCGGCCACGTCGGTGGTGCTGCTCAAGATCCTGCTGCACCTGCGCTGGGGCACCGCGCCGACCTTTACCTGGTTCGACCAGTCCTCGGAAAATCCCTTCGTGACCGGCGCCGACGCGGCGCTCTTCATCGGAGACGTGGCGCTCCGACCCGGTCTGCACGAGCGCATCCTCTACCGGTACGACCTGGGCGAAGTGTGGTACACCGCCACGGGCCTCCCCTTCGCCTTCGCGGTGTGGCAGGCATCAGGGGGCACGCCCGAGCAGCTAGCCTGTCTGCAGGAGATGCTGGTAGCCTCGCGCGAGTACTTCGAGGAGAACCACGCCCGGCTCGCGCGCGACTACAGCGAGCATTTTGGTCTGCCGCGCCGGCTTCTCGACGAGTACTGGCGTGGTCTCATCTATCGACTGGATGAGCCCATGCAGGAAGGGCTACGCAGCTTCTACCGCCTCGCCGTCCAGATCGGGGAGCTGGAGGTCGCTCCGGATCTCGCTTGGGCCTGAGGCTGGCTCACCTTCTCCGCCGTTCCTGCCGATACTCAGTCCCACATCTGAACATCCCCCTTCCGGCTCAGCGCCTGGCTCACCGCCGGCGATGGCCGCAGCAGGGCATCTGTACACCTCTCCGACGCAGTACCATGATCCGACGCGTCCTCTTCGTTCTGGCGATGCACCTCGTGATCGCCGCCCCACTCGCGGCGCAGACACACCCCTCCACAGGGTCGAATGCATACGCCCTGGTCGAGTTGCCGGCTCTTGCGCTGGCGGTCGTCTTCGGCTTCCTGACCGCTCGGGCTCTGCGCGGCGGCCGGCTCGGTAAGGGAATGGCCCTGATCGCCTGGGGCTTCCTGGTCATGGCGATCGGCCACCTGCATATGCAGGGCGAGATGCTGTTCGGCTTCAACCTCTTCGAGACCCTGCTTGGACAGGATGTGGGTCAGGCGATCTGGGTGATCGCGCTGCTCGTGACCTGGATTCTGACGGGGCTCGGCTTCTACCGTCTCTACCGCGCCAGCGCCTCGGTCTGAGATGCTGTTGAAGCGGCTCTGGAAGGGGGCGCGAAACCGCTCCCTGGAGGTTGCCGGTGAGGGGCCCGCGGAGCGGCTGATCGCCACTCTGAGAGCACGCATCGATACACCGCACCGCGCCCGTGCCGTGCTCGCCCGGGCGGAGAGCTTCTCCTCCCTTCCGCCAGAGGCGAGGGCGCGCGAGCTCGCCCCGCTGTACCTGCTGTTCGAGCACTACCTCACCGAATCGGATTCGCGCCCGGTGGACCGGTTCGACCTCCGTCGCGCGATCCGCAGGCGGTTTCCGGAGCTTCTGGAAAACGAATCCTTCCGCCTGATCCTCGAGCCCGAACCGCAACAGGAGGTTCTCCTCTGCCGCTTCATGCTCACCCGGGTGCTTGCGCGCGCGGGCGAGCTCCTCGGGCAGAGCGGCACGCAGGTCATTGGACCGCTGCTGACGTGGCTGGAGTGCGTCCCCGAGGGCGCCCTGGAATCTCCGCCCCTCCCGGGTTTCGCTGGGGGGGTGTCGCAGGAGGGATGGGTGCCGCGCCTGACGCGAGTCGCGGCCGCCCTCGATGCCCACCTGCAGTCGATTGTGGGCGAGCGGAACGCGACGAACCTTTTCGAGGGGGGCTACCTCGACACCTTCGAGACCTTCTCCGGTCTCGAGACCTTCCCGGTCGTGATCTCGCTCCTCCCGGACCGACTGCTCGACGAGCAGAAAATCGTGCTGCTCAGTCGGCGCCAGGTGCAGCGCGTAGTGTTCGACCAGATGGAGAAGCTGCAGCAGGCGAACGACCGGCTCAGCGCACAGAACGCGGAGTTGGAGCGCGTACGGGCTGAGCTCCAGGCGGCCAAGGCCGAGCTGGAGAAGAGGGTGGTGGAACGTACCGCGGCGCTACGGGACACTACCATCTCGCTGCGCTCGGAGGCGGCGGAGCGCATGCGCGCCGAGGAGGCGCTCGACCGGCTGCGCGAGCAGCAGGAGGCGCTCCTACACAGCATTCCCGATCCAGCCTGGCTCAAGGATGCGCAGCAGCGCTTCCTGGCCGTCAACGAGGCCGCCGTTCGGCTGTTCAACGCGGACGTGATGGTGCGCTCTGAACTGCTCCCACTGACGCGCGAGAACCTCATCGGCAGGCGGCTTGTCGACCTGCTCGAGCCGGAAGCGGCGCAGCGTGTCGCCGAGGAGGATGTCGACGTTCTACAGAAAGGGGAGAGCATCCGGCGGGAGTCGGTCGCGACGTATCGGGACGGCTCCACCCGATGGTTGGAGACGGTCACCATGCCCACACGCGATCGGCATGGGGCGATCGTGGGGCTGGTCGGCGTCGCCCGTGACGTCACCGAGCGCAAGCAGCTGGAGGCGCGGCTGTTCCAATCTCAGAAAATGGAGGCGGTGGGGCGGCTGGCCGGCGGAATCGCGCACGATTTCAACAACGTGCTCACGGCGATCCGCGGCCACACCGAGTTCCTCCTCATGGACCTACCGGCCGGATCGGAGTCCCGCTCCGACGCCGAAGGGATCCGCGAGGCGGTGGAGCGCGCTGCCGGCCTGACCAGGCAGTTGCTGGCCTTCTCGCGAAAGCAGCTCCTGCAGCCGAGTGTTATCGAGCTGAACGAGGTCGTGGGCGACATGGAGCGCATGCTCCGACGCCTCATCGGCGAGAATATCGAGCTGCGGAAGCGGACCGCGCCGGACGTCGGACGTGTTCGCGCAGACCGCAGCCAGATCGAGCAGGTGATCCTGAACCTCGTCGTGAACGCGCGCGACGCGATGCCCGACGGGGGTACCCTCCTGATCGAGACCCAGAACGTTGAGCTGGACGCGGACTACCAGCGCGGTCACCCGCAGGTTGCCCCCGGGCGGTACGTGTTGCTGGCGATCAGCGACACGGGCTGCGGGATGGACGAGGCTACCCAGGCGCAGATCTTCGAGCCCTTCTTCACCACCAAGGAGGTTGGGAAGGGGACGGGCCTGGGGCTTTCCACCGCCTACGGCATCGTCCGTCAAAGCGGGGGAACGATCTGGGTCTACAGCGAGGTCGGGAAGGGCACGTCCTTCAAGATCTACCTGCCTCGGGTGGACGCGCCCGCGGAGGTCAGAGCCCCGGTCGACGCGGCGCCACCGCAGGGAGGGTCGGAGACGGTCCTCCTGGTGGAGGACGATGGCGCGGTGCGGGCACTCGCGTACCGCTTGCTCCGCCGCGCCGGCTACCACGTGATCGAGGCCTCGGACGGCCTGGAGGCGGAGAGCGTGGCCGCCGCATATCCGGGCACCATCGACCTTCTCCTGACCGATGCCGTCATGCCGTCGCTCGGGGGCAGGGAGTTGGCCGAGCGGTTGCTGCAGAAGCGCCCTGAAATGGCCGTCCTCTGTATGTCCGGCTACACCGACGACGCCGTTCTCCGGCACGGCATCATCAACGAGGGGGCTCCTTTCCTGGAGAAGCCTTTCACTCCAGACCGGCTGCTGCGGAAGGTGCGAGCGGTGCTGGACGGCGCCAGGATGGGCGCCGCGGTCCCCAACTGACGACCGCGGCCGTGCCGCGCGCTACAGCCAGAAGCTGAAGTAGAGGTAGATGCCGACCACCAGACCGAGGACCACGGCCGTGCCCAGGTAATCCGGCCAGCTCAGGCTGGCGCGGATCTCCGCCCTCTGAGTCGGCGTCACCGAGGCGAAGGTGAGGCCGGCGATCTGCTCTTCCGACTGGGGCCGGGTGGCCATCGAGATCCCGATGATGAGGATGACGCTGATGAGGAAGAGCACACCGGCGTAGTAGTAGCCGTTGAACGCCCCGAACGATCCGATCAACCCCTCCGGCGGGATCCTCCCGCTCTGCACCATCGTCTGCACCGTGAGCTTCGTCATTCCCAGCACGAAGCCGATGACGAGGCCCCAGAACGCTCCGGCCGCATTGATCCGCTTGCTCGCCAGTCCGAGCAGGAAGACCGCCGTGATGGGCGGCGCCAGGAAACCCTGTACGTTTTGTAGATAATCGTAGAGCCCGGCGCTCCGTTCGGAGATGACCTTCATGATGGGAATCCAGAGGATCCCGAAACCGACCACCACGGAGGTGGCGATGCGGCCCACGCGCACCAGCTCCCGCTCGGGCCGGCCGGGCCGGATCTTCTCGTAGATGTCGACCGTAAACAGCGTCGCCGCCGAGTTGAAGAGCGAGGCGAGCGAGCTCATCAGTGCGGATAGCAGGCTTCCCACCACCAATCCGCGAAGACCGACCGGAAGCAGGGACGCGACCATGGTAGGGAAGACCGCGTCCCCCAGCAGCTCCCCGTTCGGCCCTGTGGGAATGGTCATCATCCCTCGCTGGTGCAGCGCATAGCCGATCATTCCCGGGACCAGGAAGATGAAGATCGGCCACACCTTCAGGAACCCGCCCCAGATGGCGCCCCGACGAGCAGCCTGCAGCGACTTCGCTGAGAGGGTGCGCTGGACGATGTACTGATCGGTACACCAGTACCAGATCCCCACGATCGGCGAGGCGATCATGACGCCGAGCCAGGGGAAGGTCGGATCGGAGTTGTCCCGCCAGAGCGCGAACTGCTCCGGGTTGGTGGCCAGCGCGGAGCGCATCTCCTCCCAGCCACCGAGCGCCGTGAGTCCGTGGAAGGTGATGAATACGGACCCGAGTAGGAGCAGACCGGTCTGGAGCACTTCCGTGTAGACTACCGCACGAAGCCCCCCGAACACCGTGTAGATGCCGGTGAGGATTACTGTGGAGAATGCGCCGACCCAGAAGGCGTTGTCCGGCGAGCCGAACACATCCGCCAGCAGCGAGCGGAAGACCAGGGCGCCCGCGTACACCGTCACCGACACCTTGGTGAAGACGTACGCCACCAGTGATACGATGGAGAGGACCCAGCGGCTTCGCCCGTCGAAGCGCCGCTCGAGGAATTCCGGCATCGTGAAGACACCGGCCCGATAGTAGAAAGGAACGAAGACCCAGGCGAGTAAGAGCACGATCCAGGCGTGCAGCTCCCAGTGTGCCTGGGCCATTCCGTTGAGGGCGCCGCTGCCCGCGAGCCCCACCACGTGCTCCGAGCCGATGTTCGACGCGAAGATCGAAGCCCCCACGGCGAACCAGCCTACATCCCGGCTGGCGAGGAAATAATCTGTCGAGGTGGCCGTACGCCGAGCGGACCACCAGACGATTCCGACCAGAACCAGGAAGTAGGCGGCAATAATCACCCAATCGATCGGGGACATTTGACTCGCTTTGCGACCGGGAAGCTGATGGCAGGAACGCTGGACCGATGCGGCGGGGAAGGATAAGCCCCGTCGGCCGGCGGCGACAGGGGGAGTGGAGAGGTGCGGAAGGGCGGACCGGGGCCGGCCAGGCGACGACGACCTGGCCGGAACGTCCTAGAAGATCTCCAGATTGATGTACCGGCGGGGATTCTCCCGAATGTCCAGCAGCAAGGTGTTGAGGTTCTGTGCCGCGGTGTTGAGGTTGGTGTAGAGCGCCTCGTCCGTGCTGAGGAGACCGAGGGTACCCTCGCCGCGTTCGATGCGCCCCAGCACCTCGTCGAGGGAGCTGGCGGCCGCATCGAGCGAAAGCGAGGTGGTACCGAGCTGCACGGTGAGCGAATCGATCCGGGCGACCGCCCGTGCCAGCTCGGGACCGGTGGTCACTCCTTCGAGCCCTTCGGCCGAGCGCCTCAGGCTGCCGGAGAGTGCCGCCAGTTCCTCCCGCTGTCTGGATGCCAGCGCATTCAGCTCCAACAGCAGGGTGCGCAGCTCGGTGGCGCTCTGTCCCACCGCCCCGATCGTCTCCTGCGACAGCAAAGACGTGATTCGCTGCAGCACCGTGTCGGCCTCGGCGCTCAGCGATTCGGCCGACGAGATGAGCCCACTGGCGGAGGTACCGGGGAGAATGTCCCCATCGCCCATGTTCTCGTCGGAGGCACCCGGGATCACGTCGACCGTCATCCCTCCGAGCAGGCCGCTGGATTTCAGGTGCGCCACCGATCCCTGGGGCACCTCGTACTCGTCGTACAGCTCCAGCTTGACCTGCACCCCATCCGGGACCATCTCGAACCCGACCACCCGACCGATGTTGACCCCCCGCATCTGCACCGGGTCACCGCGCCGGATCCCACCGGCATCGGGCACCGTGGTGAGGAGATAGTAACGGCCACGGAAGGTGCCCACGTCCGTGAAGGTGAAGAGCGTGATGAGGAACGCCGCCACGCCGATCAGGACGAACAGACCGACGCGCACCTCGCGGTTGGCCGAGCGCGGCGGCAACGCGGAGAGCAGCTCCTCCTCCGTCAGACGACTAGATCCACCTCCCGGCCCCCGCGCAGTGTCCAATCCCGAAGCCATTTATACCATCTCCAGAGTCTTCGACGATACCGTCATCGCGTCCCGCTCCAGGAACGCTCTCACCAGAAGGTCTTCGCTGTCGCGGAATTCTTGCGGGGTGCCGGCGAAGCGGATGCGGCCTCGATCCAGCATCGCCACGTGATCGGAGATCGGCAGCGCCCCTTCGATGTCGTGGGTCACGAGGATGGAAGTCACCCCCAGCTCGGCCGCGAGCCGGCTGATCAGCTCGTGCACCACCGTGGCATTGACCGGATCCAGCCCCGTTACCGGCTCGTCGTAGAGGAGGATCTCGGGCCGCCCGACGATCGCCCGCGCCAGCCCGACCCGCTTGCGCATCCCGCCGGAGAGCTCCGACGGAAGCTTCGAAAGCACCGCGCGCGGATCCAGGTTGACATGCTCGAGCGCCTCCGCCACCCGGCGCAGGACCTCGCGGAAGCGCATCCGCTTCAGCTCGTCCTCCGGGATCCCCTGCGAGACGTTCTCGAACACCGTCATGCTGTCGAACAGGGCGGCGTTCTGAAAGACGTAGCCGACCTTGCGGCGGAGCCGCTCGATCGTCGCGCGATCATTGAAGAAGACGCTCTCCCCGTCAATCAGCACGTCCCCGTAGTCGGGGACGATCAGTCCGATGGTGGTTTTCAGCAGGACGCTCTTCCCCGTGCCCGAATGGCCTACGATCGCCATCGTCTCGCCCGTCTGCACGGAGAGATTCACCCCTGCCAGGACCGGTGCATCGAATGCTTTGTAGACGTTGCGATACTCGACCATCGGGGATGCTGCAAAAGGCGGTCACCTATCGGTTATCCGTTATCGGCTTTGTGGTTATCCGTTATCCGTTATCCGTTGGACCGGTGGTCCTGTTTCGAACCCGGCAGACGCTCCACCAGACCTGCGGTCTGGTCCGGGCCCGACGCCGAACATTGATGGCGGGTCCCGTCTGGGGCCTGGGTCAACGCATCGCGAGACAAGCTGCCTGGTCCCGACGGATATCGGACAACGGATAACGGATAACGGATAACCAAGCGCCGATAGCTGATAGGCCTATCTCAAAAAGATCATCGGAAACGTCGCGTCGAGCACCAGCACCGCCATGATCATGAAGACCACCGAGGCGGTGGTGGCGCGGCCCACCCCCTCCGCACCGCCGTAGGCACGCATTCCCATGTGCGCCGCGATGAGCGGGATGATGAACCCGAAAACGACCCCCTTCCCGACCGAATAGTACAGATCGAAAGTGTGCCAGAAGAGCTGCACTCCGTAGATGAAGCTCTCGTATCCGAGCCCCAGCGTCGCCCGCGCCGTGTACATCCCCGCCCCCACGCCAACCGCATCGGCATACGCGGTCAACAACGGGAGCGACAACGCACCAGCGATGAGGCGCGGGACCACCAGCTGCCGTACCGGGTTGCGCCCCAGCGAATGCAGCGCATCGATCTGCTCGGAGACCTTCATGGTGCCGAGCTCGGCGGTGATGCGCGCCCCGACCCGGCCGATGAACACCACTGCGGTGAGCACCGGCCCCAACTCGAGGATGATGCTCGACGCGACCACGCTACCCAGCACGTACAGCGGCACCGAGCCCGTGAACTGATACCCGCCCTGCTGGGAGGTCACGATCCCCGACAGAAGCGCGGTGACCGTGATGATCGGGAGGCTCTGGACTCCCATCCAGTGCATCTCCCGCACGACCTGCCGAATGCCGACCTTGCCGGTGAACACCCCCGTGATCGCTGACCAGATGATCAGGCTGAGCTCACCGGCGTGCTGCGCGACTGCCTCCGCCAGTCTGCCGATCCGCCCGAGCACGCGGTTGCGGAGGGTACCCAGTGGGGTCCCTCCGCGACGCTGGTCGGCCCGCGTCTCCTCGCCGATCGGTAGCTCTACCTGCATTCGCTCGAGGCTCGAAGGTCGGTCCGCACCGAGGCGTCAGTCACCGTACACCGGCTCCGGCGCGAGCCCCGCATGCTCCTGCTCCTCACGCAGCTTCTGCTCTCGCTCGCGGCTGACGAGCTTGCTCCGCACCCAGCTGCCGAAGTCGTCGAAGTAGGTGTAAGCAACCGGCACGACGATGAGCGTCAGCAGGGTGGAGGTGATCAGTCCGCCGATCACCGCGCGCGCCATCGGCGCTCGGAATCCACCGCCCTCGCCCATGGCCAGCGCGATCGGGAACATGCCGAAGATCATCGCGAGCGTGGTCATGAGGATCGGCCGCAACCGCACGCGACCCGCCTCTACCAGCGCCTGGTGGCGCGTGGCTCCGTGCCTGCGACGCTCGTTGGCATTGTCGACGAGTAGAATCGCGTTCTTCGTCACCAACCCCATCAGCATGATCACGCCGATCATCGACATCATGTTGAGGGTGTCGTTGGTCACCAGCAGAGCCAGCAGCACCCCGATCAACGACAACGGGAGCGACAGCATGATCGCGAACGGCTGTGTGATCGACTCGAACTGGCTCGCCAGGATCAGGAAGATCAGGATGATGGCCAGCAGGATCGCCTCGATCACGTAGCCGACCGTTTCCGCCAGCTGCTCGGTCTCACCGCCCAGCGTGGCGCTGTAGCCCGGCGGCAGATCCATGGTGTTCAGCTGCTGCTGGATCAACTGCGATGCCTCCGAGATGGACAACTCGGGGGTCGTTCCCGCTGCCACGGTGGCAACCCGCTGCAGGTCCTGTCGATCGATCTGCGCAGGGGCCTCTCCTTCCTCGATCTGGGCGATCTGGCCCAGCGGGACGGTGCGCGCCGCACCGGACTCGTCGCGGATTCCAGTAGCGATGGGAAGCGCCGCCAGGTTCTCCACCGAGGTGCGCTGCGAAGGCGCCACCTGCACCACCACGTCGCGCTCCTCACCGGTAGGGTCCTCCCAGGTGGTGGCCGTCTGGCCCGCCATCAGGGGACGCACCGTGGTGGCGATCTGACCGATGTTGAGGCCAAGCTCGTTGGCGAGATCGCGGTTCACATTGATCCGGTACTCCGGCTTCGGCTGCCCCAGCGACGAGTTCACGTCCACGATGCCCGGGATCTGCTCCATCATCGCGACCACCTCGTCGGCGATCCGCTGCAGCTCCCTCACGTCAGGACCGCGCAGGTTCACCGCCAGAGGCTGCTGCGCCCCGCCTGGTCCGCCCGCGTCCAGCACCGCGGTCCGCACCCCGAACAGCGGCGTCAGCCGCTCACGCGCCACCACCATCAGCTCGTCCTGCGAGAGCTCGCGCTCATCGGGCGGCGTCAGCTTGACGTAGACGTTCCCGTTGGTGACCGTCCCGGTGGCACCGGCGCCGACCGTGGTGTAGGTGTACTCCACCCCCGGCAGCGCCCGCAGAATCGCGTCGATCTGTTCGATCTTCGAGCGCGTGTACGCCAGCGAGGAGCCCTCGGGCGTCTCTACCGTCACGTTGAACTGCGAGTTGTCCGAATCCGGCATGAACCCGCCGCCGATGAACGGGAAGAGCATGAAGGCCCCGAAGAACGAAGCCACCGCCACGCCGATGGTGGTCTTCCGGTGCCGGAGCGCCCAGTCCACGACCCCGCGGTATCGGTCGGCCTGATTATCGAACCACCGGTTGAACCGCGAGATCGAGCGGGTGAGCACGTTGCCGCCGTGAGCACCGAGCGAGTGCGGATCCACGCCCCACCACGCCGAGAGCATCGGCGTCAGGGTGAAGGACACGAAGAGCGAGACCAGCACCGCCCAGGCAACGGTCAGACCGAATTCGAAGAAGAACCGGCCGACGATCCCGCCCATGAACGCCACGGGCACGAACACCGCCACGATCGAGAAGGTCGTGGCCATCACCGCCAGGAAGATCTCGCGCGTCCCTCGACCCGCCGCGGTGAAATGGTCCTCCCCCATCTCCCGATGTCGCACGATGTTCTCGATCACCACGATGGCGTCGTCGATCAGAATTCCGATCGACAGCGAGAGCGCCATCAGGGTGAGCACGTTGAGCGTGAAGCCCATCGCGTTCATCAGGATGAACGAGGAGATCACCGATACCGGCAGAGCCAGCGAGGTGATCGCGGTCGCCTTCCAGTCATTCAGGAAGAGCATCACCACCAGCACGGTGAGGATCGCGCCCAGGAACAGCTCGTGGATCACGTCCTCCACCGACTGGCGGATGCTCACCGAGTTGTCGACCACCACCTGCAGGTCCACCCCCGGCGGCAGGGTAGGCCGGATCGCCGCGATCTCCTCGTTCACGGCGTCCGCCACCGCGACGGTATTCGCGCCCGAAACCTTGAGGATGTCCAGTGACACGGCGCGCTGGCCGTTCACCAGCGCCAGCGACCGCTCCTCCTCGGTTCCGTCCTCGATGCGCGCAATGTCACCCAGCCGGATCGGCTGACCGTCCCGCGTCGCGACGATGATGTCGGCGAACTGCTCCGGCTCGGTGATCCGGCCCAGCACGCGCACGAGCTGCTCCTGCGGCCCCCGCTCCACGCGGCCCGCCGGAACCTCCATGTTCTGCGCCTGAAGCGCCGCCATCACCTCGCCCGCCGAGACGCCCAGCGCCTGCATGCGGTCGGGCTCGATGAAGACGCGCACCTCGCGTAGCAGACCGCCGGCGAGCTGCACCTGTCCTACTCCGTTCACCGCCTCCAGCCGCCGCCGGATGACCCCGTCGGCAAGGAGCGTCAGCTCCGACACCGGCATGGTCTCCGAGGAAAGGGCCAGCGACAGGATCGGCGTGGCCTGCGGATCGAACTTCTGCACGATCGGAGGATCGATGTCCTCGGGCAGCTCGCGTCGCACCAGGTCGATCTTCGATCGGATGTCCTGGGCCGCCTGGTCACCGTCGCGCTCGAGGACGAACTCGACGATCACCTGGGACACCCCCTCCAGGGAGATGGAGGTGATCCGGTCCACGCCTTCGACGGTGTTGAAGCTCTCCTCGAGGCGCCGCGAGATCTCTCGCTCGACCGTCTCGGGAGAGGCGCCCGGATAGGTCGTCTGTACGGATACCACCGGGATGTCGACCTCCGGGAACTCGTCGATGGGCAGCCGGCGATAGCCGAAGATGCCCAGCACGATGAGCCCCAGCATCAACATCGTGGTGAATACGGGGCGGCGAATCGAGACGCCGCTCAATCCTCCACCAACCGTACTCTCCGCGTGGTGGTGGACCGCCTGCCGAGACTCCGGGGCCTCGGTGGCGGGTGGCTGCCGTCCGTTATCTCGCTCCATGCTCACTCCTCTGCCGCCGGGCTCTCCCCTGCGACCTCAGCCGTGATCCTGACCGCCGCCCCGTCCTCGAATTCGCCCGGCGAGACGACCACCTGCTCTCCCGCACGCACTCCGGACGCAATCGCCACCACCCCCCTCGATTCGTCGCGCGCTCCCAGCGTAACCTGCCGCCGCACCGCCCTTCCCTCTTCCACCACCCACACGTAGCTGTTCCCGCCACTTCCCCGCACGGCGGCCACGGGTACCACGACCGCCGTCTCACCGCCCTCGGCCAGTACCCTGCCGGTGGCGAAGAGGCCGCCCACCAGCGCCCGGTCGGAGTTCGGCAGCTGCAGATAAACTCCCACCTGCCGCGTCGCGGGATCGGCGGTCGGCTCAACCCGCGCCACGGTCCCCCGGAACACCTGGCCCGGGTACGCGTCGATCGTGAACTCGGCAGGCATGCCGGCGCGAACGCGCGTCGCCTGGCCCACCGGCACCTGGCCTGCAAGCTCCAGCTTCGTGGAGTTGACAACCGTGAACAGGGTCTGACCCACACTCACCGCCTCCCCCTCGTTCACTCCGCGGTCACTCACCTCTCCGGTGATCGGTGCAGTCACCGTCGCGCGCCGCGCCTGCTCCCCCGCCCCGGCCGCCTGCGCCCGCGCCGACGCGAGCTGGGCCCGGGCGGCCTCGTGACTCGCCTGGGCCGCGCGGAAGTCGATCTCCGACATGGCCCCCGCCTCGAACAGCGTACGGGCGGATTCGAGCTGCTGCTCGGCCAGCGCGAGGTTGGCCTCCGCCGCCGCCACCGCGGCGGTCGCTCCAGCCGCCTGGCTGCGGATACCCTCGGCCTCGATCACGGCCAGCGTCTGACCGCTGCGGACGGCGTCGCCCCGGTCCACCTGCAGATTCATGATGGTTCCCGGGACCTGTGCCTTGACCTCTACGATCCGGTACGGGTTCAGCGTACCGGTCAGCACGATTCCCCCGGTGATTTCGGTCTCCTCCGCAGTAGCGAGGTCGCTCGGAGCGAGCACGACGCCGTCGTTCTCCGGAGCGGCGCCCGCGGCGGTCTCACCGGGACCGCACCCGGCGAGCACGAGCGTCGCCCCGAGCGCTGCGCCCAGCACCCGCCTCAGTGAACTGCTGCTGTATCCGTTCATCGCGATCCGCTGGTTCCGATAGTTTCTCACTGACCCGCTCCCATCGTCTGGGCGCCGCCCATCATGCCCGCCTGAATGCCCTGCGATCCCTGCGTCTGCTGTACGGACTGGGCCTGTTGTGCGGCTTCACCTGCCGCCCCCGACAGATCGCCCAGCGACGCGCCGGTAACCAGGCCCGCATCCGCCGTATAGAAGTCAGAGATGGCCTGGGCGAGGTTCGTTCGCGCCTGCAACAGCGACAGCCGCGCGTCTGACACCTCGAGCTGGGTCGCCAGGCCTCTCTCGTAGCGGAGAACCGTCAGGTCGTAGACCCGCTGCGCCACGTCGACGGTGCGCTGACGCGCCTGCATCGCCGCGAGCGCGCGCTGCTTCTCGCCGGACGCCTGCTCGTACTGGAGCTGCACCGCTTCGCGAAGCTGGGCGAGCTGCAGCCGGCTCTGCTCGAGCTGCACCCGCGCCTGCCCGAGCTCCGCGGCGCGTCGTCCGCCCGAGAAGAGCGGAAGCGACACCTGGAGCGACACGGTCCAGTCCGTCTGCCACGGGTCGTTGAAAGCCAGTGGCCCGCTCGGATAGAGCTGACGGGCATAGGCCGTCGACAGCGAGATGTTCGGAAAGAACGCCCCGCGGGCGATGCGCACCTGCTGCTGGCGGATATCCACCTGCTCCTCCACCGCGGCGATCGACGCCTGCTGCGCCCGCACCAGCTCCTCCGCAGGCCGTACCTGTGAAGAATCGCTGATTGCCGGCACCTCCAGCGGGGTGGTGAGCCGCAACGGCTGCGTCAGCGGCAGGTTCACCAGCCGCTTCAGGTTCAGCAGCGCCAGATCCGCCGCGTTCCGGCCCTGCACCACCTGCGGCTGCAGGTTGTCGCGCTCCACCTCCGCCCGCATCACATCCAGCTCGGACGCCTGTCCGGCCCGGAAGCGGAGCTGCTCCTGCTCCAGGAAAGCCTGCGCCTGCTCGTAGGCCGCCTGCGCGATGGCGGCGACCTCCTGGGCCAGCAGGGCCTGGTAATACGCACTGCGGATCTGCAACTGGATCTGCGCTTCCTGCTGCGCCAGCGTGGCGAGGGAGGCCGCACGAAAGTCCCGCGCGATGTTCAGCGCCGCCGACGCCCGACCGCCGGAGAAGAGGAGCTGCGACCCGCTCAGCGAGGCCGTGTAGGCGTGCTCGCGCCCGAAGGGGAGGTCGCTGAACAGGCTGCCGAGCGCGCCCAGAGCCGCGATCGGGGTCCGGTCCTCGAGATACGCCACCCGCTCGTCGAGCGGCAGCGACGGATCGGGATCGAAGCGCAGCGAATCCGGGATCTCGGGGGCGCCTGCTCCCTGGAAGACCGAGGCGAGCGTGCGCGTATACCCGAAGCTGGCGTTCACCTGGGGCAGAATGGCCGCCCGGGCCGTCCCGATCTGCGCGCTGGCAAGCGCCACCTGCGACCGCGCCAGCCTCACCTCTTCACTCTCGCTCAGCGCCCGCTGCACCGCCTCCTCCAGGCTCAACTCCACCGTATCCCCCGGAGCCGCAGGAGTCGGCACTTCTTGTCCGTAAACTGATCCCGCCAGTGGAATCCAGAGTGTGAGAACACCCCAGATGGATTTACCCAGTCGCCTCATGGTTCCTCCGAAGCCCGCCGGGGGCCGTCGTTTCGGGATTCGTCCTTCATCGCGCCTGCGAGCTGGAACTCCGCCTGCCTGCGACTCCAGCGCTCCAGCATCCGCTCGACTCCATCGATCAGCAGGAGATGGAACTGCTCGGCCTCGATCAGTCGGCTGCGACCCTCCTCCATCTCGTCCGGGAGCGCGGCCGCCGCCGCCGTCAGCAGCTCGCGGGTGGTGCTCCACTTCTGTTGCGCCGCCCGCAACATCCCCTCCCAGGCGTCCGGCTTCATCCGGTAGTAGTCTCGCCGGTCGCCCGGGGCGCTGATCCGCTCCAGGATCCGGTGCTCCTCGAGCTGCCGAGCGTTGGTACTGACCGAGGCCTTGCTCACCTGCAGCTTTTCCGCGAGCTCGTCGAGCGAATACGACTCGGGATGAACGAGAAGGAACCCGATCAATCGCCCCGCGGTCCGCGGAAGCCCCTCCGCCTCCAGCGTGAGTCCCATCTTCTCAACGAACTCCCGAACTGATTCGTGCATGCCTTCCCCTTCAGGTCGATGAATTACCCGGGGAACGCTAACGCACTCGTTCCGTTAAGTCAATACTAAACGTTCTGAACAGATCATTTGTTGACCGGGCCCTTGGCCCTACGAGACTTCGCGCGCCGAGGTTTCTCTGGGTCGCCAGCCGAAGCCGAGGGAGGCCATCGCCAGCTCCAGCAATTCGAGGAAGGAGTCGTGGCCGTCCACCATTTCGCTGAGGTGGCCGCTCAGGTACAGCGAGGTGAGCCCGTGCACGAGACCCCAGGCGATCACCGCGGTGTGCTCCGCGTTCTTGACCTCGATCAACCCCTCATCGATGGCCTGCTGGACCGTCCTCACCACGTCGCACCAGGGTCCGGCGGCCTCCGCCCGTCCCTCCGGCCTGCACTTCTCGTGGCCCACCCGGGCGACGGTCGGCAACTCGAACATCACCCGGAAGTAGGCGGTATTCTCCAGGGCGAAGCGGGCGTAGGCACGGCCCAGCGCTCGGTGCCGCTCGGTGGGGCTGGCCTCGGGTCCCACGGCCTCCGTCTCCTCCTGCGCCTTCTCAGTCAGCCGGCGAAAACCCTCTTGGACCACCTCCCGCAGCAACTCGTCCTTGTCGCGGAAGTAGAGGTAGATGGTCGCCGGGGAGTATTCGATCCGCTCCGCCAGGGCGCGCATGGACAACGCATCGAGCCCCAGCTCCGAGACGATGTCCCGCGCTGCCTCCACGATCCGCGTCCGCAACGCTTCCTTGGCCTGTTCCCGCCTCTGCGTACTGCTCATGATCTCAGCGTTGGGTGAGTTGCCGACCGCCTTTTCTGCCGCGCGCGAAAAAACGGTCCCCCACGATAAACGGTGTTCAGTGAAAGTCAATGGGGTTTACGTAACACTGTTCAGCGCGGGAAACGAATGTTCTCGACGCGCGGGCAACCGTCTGGTATCGTGGGGCATCAGACGGTGTGGACCCGCGACCGGATCATGACCGAGCACGACCTCATCGAACAGGCGAAGCAGGGAAGCGCCGACGCCATTGACGCCCTCTATCGGAGGCACGCCTCGCGTGTCTACAGCGTCGTGCGCCGGCTCACCGGCGACGACGCGCAGGCGGAGGACGCCGCGCAGGAGACGTGGCTGCGCGTGATGCGGTCGCTGCCGACCTTCCGCGGTCAGGCAATGTTCTCCACCTGGCTGCACCGCATCGCCGTCAACTGCGCCCTCTACGGGCGGCGCAAGCGCGAGCGGAACCGCCTGCGCGAGCTGGAGCTGCCCGACAGCCTTCCGGCTTCGGTCGGCGGCTCGCGGCCGCTGCTACGGATGCGCATCGAAGAGGCGATCGATGCCTTACCGGATGGG
The DNA here is from genome assembly GCA_036375715.1 of Longimicrobiaceae bacterium. Lineage (NCBI taxonomy): Bacteria > Pseudomonadati > Gemmatimonadota > Longimicrobiia > Longimicrobiales > Longimicrobiaceae > Longimicrobiaceae bacterium. Next base: position 18,285 of record DASVBS010000013.1, read on the forward strand.
ATGAGGCGGGTGCTGGTCCTGCACGATGTGGAAGGCTACACCCACGAGGAGATCGGCGAGCTGCTCGGGGTCGCCGCGGGAACCTGCAAGAGTCAACTATCGAAGGCGCGGGCGAAGCTGAGAGCCCATCTGCGTCAGACTGTTGAGGGAGAGGAAGTATGCAGCATCTGAACGACGAGGAGCTGGCCCGGTTGGTGGACGATGAGCCGACCGACGAGGAGTCGGCTCATCTGGAGCTCTGCGCCGCCTGCTCGTCGGAGCTCGACGCGCTCCGCCTGCAGACGGAGACGCTTCGGCAGCTGCCGGATCTGGAGCCGCCGGCACACCTGGCCGCCCGACTGCGCGCGGTGATGGCGCTGGAGGGGCTGCGCCTCTCCAGCCGCCACCGCATGCGGAGCAGCCTGCGCATTGCCGCCTCGGTCGCGCTCTTCGCGGCCGGGGGGCTCACCGGCTATCTCGGGCGTGGCGCGGTCGCGGCGGAAGGCGCGGCGGCCGCGGATCGCTCGCCCCCGACCACGCTCACGGAGGCGGCCCAGCGCGTGGAGGAGGCGGAAGCGCGCTACACCGACGCCCTTGCCGCCTACGCCCGGCTGGGCGGCTCCATTCCCGCCGCCGACCCGGTAAGCCGGCTGGCGGCGCTCGAGGGGATCGTGCTCATGACCGGCGCCGCGCTCGACGAGGCGCCCGCGGACCCGGTGATCAACGGATATCATCTGACCGCGCTCGAGCAGCGCGATGCCATCCTGCGTCAGCTGGAAAGGCGGCCGGCGCAGGAGTCTGACGACGAACAGGAGTGGTTCTGATGAAAGCGCGAGCCTGCATGCTAGCCGCTGGAGCGCTGTTCCTGCTGGTCGCCGCGCACCCCCTCTCCGCACAGGAGGAGGCACCGCGGCGCGGTTGGCTGGGCTTCACCTATACCGCAGACGACGACGGGGGCGACGAATCGATCCGCATCGAGCGCGTCTATCCTGGCTCTCCTGCCGCGACGGCAGGGCTACGCGAGGGCGATCGTATCGTCCGCTGGAACGGCGACGAAGATGTGCAGGGCGTGCTCGAAAACCTGCGTCTGGCCCCGGGCGATACCGTTCGCTTGCGGGTACGTCGCGGTGACGAGCGCGATCGGGACATGCTGGTCATCGCGGACCAGCGCCCGCCCAGCGCGATCGCCCGCTTCGATCTACCGCGCCCACCGGGTGCCTCGCAGGAGGAGTGGGAGCGCTGGCAGGAGGAGCTACACGAGTATCAGGAAAAGCTCGGCCGCCTCAGAGACCGCCCCTGGGCCGGCGTGTCGCCGGAAGAATGGGAGCGACTGCAGGAAGAGCTGGAGAGGAGCCGAGTCGAGCTGCAGCGCCAGTTCCGTGAGTTCGGCCCCATGAGGGGCTGGAAGGGGGACAGCATTGCTTTCTTCTGGCGCAACCGGTTCAGGCTCGACAGTCTGGCGGTCCACGCCGACAGCTTGCAGAAGGAGCTACGGGCGAAGCTGCGCACGGAGCTCGGCCCCGCCATCCGCTCTCTGGACGAGGATGTTGTGGTGGTTGTCCCGGGCGGGGGCAGTCCACGCGTCTTCGCCCTGGGTCGGCGGGCGGTGGCAGGCGCCGAGTTCGAGGAGATGAACGACGGATTGTCCAGCTACTTCGGAACGGACGAAGGACTGCTGGTGCTCCGAGTGGCCGAGGGGACCCCGGCCGATCGTGCCGGGCTCGAGGCAGGAGACGTCGTTCTCGAGGCGAACGACCGCCCGGTCCGCAGCGTGGAGCAGCTACGCGCAATCGTGGCGCGCGCGGGAGATCGGACCGACCGCGAGATCCGCCTGGAAGTGCTCAGGGAGCGGCAGCGTCGCGACCTGACGATTCGCTGGGAGTAGCGGAGGGTCGCGGCGCACCGGGAGGATGGAAGACGCCGGGGTGGATCGGGCCTTCTACTGGCCCTCTTCCCCGGCGCCGTTCCAGCCGCAACGCAGGCAGTGCAGTCGAGTGGACAGCGCTTCCCAGCGCTTGCCGTGACAGGAGGGGCATTCCGGCTCGAGCCCGCGTCGGGCGAGCTCGAGGGTGAGCAGGAAGGCCGCGGTAAGCGCGACGATCATCTCCGTCTGAAGTCGAGGGCCGTTGGGGAGACAAACCTAGCCGTTCTATCGGCAGTATCGACTCGACGGATTGCGCGCTTAAGCCTTTACGGCGCCTGCAACAGCCCTTCCGCGGCCACGGTCCAGGCTCTCGGGAAACCTGGCGCGGGCGTCTGAGGCCCTCCCTCCCAGCCGGCGGCCATCATCCCGGTCGCAAAGAGCAACCCTCCGTTTCCCGGAAGGTAGATGGTGAGGCCCGGCCGCTGGTAGTTGTGCCCGTTGGGATGGAAGCGGTTCTTCACCGTGTCCATCGACAGGGCCTCGATCGCGATCTCCGGCTCTCCGAGGCGGGCGGCGGTCATCGCCGTAAGAGGGTAGTCCCAACCCCACGTTTCCTCCCACTGCCATTCCCGCATCACCCGGCGCAGCGTTCGCCGCATGGTTTCCGGGTCCACCCGCTCGGTGGCCGGCACGAAGCCAAGCGCGCCCAACAGCGACGGATGGTCGCGCCGCTTGTCGATGTCCGTCCAGGTCACCGCGTCCGACTCGGCGTTGAGGTAGACGCCGTCTCGGGTCGGAAGAGGCGAGAGTCCCCGGATGACCCGGTCCCACTCCCGCTGCCGCGGGAGACCCAACCGCTCCCGCCAGCGCTGCGCCACCTCCAGCGCCCACCTCCAGTAGGCGAGCTCGAAGGTCGGATTGAAGGTCGTGCGGGCCGGGTGCAGCTCCTGCGCCGGGATCACAGGAGGGCCGAGTACGTATCGACCCGTCGCTCCCTCCCGGTAGGCGAAGGACGCCATGAATTCGGCGGTCTCGAAGACGATCTCCGCCATCGATTCCAGCACGGCGCGCTGGGGCTTCGCCCGGTAGACCAACTCGGAATAGTAGATCGGATGGGGCTGCTGCCAGATCAGGAACGGGCCGATTCCCGACGGACTCTCCCTCCCGTCCGGTCCCACCATCTTTCCCCACCGAGCCCCGCGGTATCCCTGCCTGCGCGCCGTCTCGCGCGCACGGTCGAGCACCCGCGTGTACCAGGGGAGGCTCCGCTCCAGCAGGTCCACCCTTCCCCACAGTGCGAAGTGCGCCGCATGCCACCAGTGCATCTCCAGGTGGGACTTGCCGTGCCAGCTGTTGAAGGTGAGCCCGGTCTCCTGCGGAGGCATGGTCCCGCAGCACTGCAATGCCGTGAGGTACTCGGAGAGGACGATCCGTCGCTCCAGCTCTCTGGCGCGGGGATCGGCGGTGCCGGACAGGTCGATCGCCCCACCGCTGCTCCAGAACGAGGCCCAGCTCTGGCGACTCGCCTCCCGCACGCCCCCGAAGTCGGGGAGAGCCTCCGTCCTGGCCTCCGGGCTGAATTCGACAACCAGGTCGAAGCGCGTTGAGCCGGCGGAGGGAGCGAGCCTGAACTGGTGGTCGGCCTCCCGTGACATTTCGCCCTCGCCTTGCCATGCCACCCGCACGAAGTACTCGTCCGCGTCGAGCTGGCGGTGCCACTCGAGGCTGTTCCTGCCCCGGTTGCGAAGCGTAGTGGAATGCCGCTCCGGCTGCGTCCAGTCGGCCGGATCGCCGGTATGGATACGGGAGCCGTAGGGGAAGGCGAAGCGGATCGCCACGCGATCCGCCGCGAAATCCGCCCCCTCGATCCGCACTGCTAGAAGGTCGCGGTCGGGGTGGGCGCACGTCGCGACGCGATACTCCCGGCCATCCACGCTGAAGCGGCTGTTCAGAACCCCGCTCCAGAGGTCGAGCCGCTGCTCGATTGCCGCGAGATCCTCCGGACGCACCGGGGAGCCGTCCCCGCGGCGGAGGTCGAACCCGATCCGTGCCAGCGACAGGCGATGGGGGTTCTCGCGCAGCCACGCCCCGGCGGGCGAGCCCTGCTGGTCTGGGTAGGGCACCTTGCGGCCGTGGCTATCATAGAGGGTCGTCGCCTGGTCCAGCGTGTATCCCTCCGGATTCGGGAAGGAGTGCCAGCCCCATTCGGCCTGGGTCGCTAGAGGCAGCTCCTGATAGGCATCCGGAAAGGTCTGCAGACCGGTGACGTCGGCGGTGAAGACGAAGCGCCCGTTGCCGACGCTGAGGGTGGCGGTTGGGTCGACGGCGCGCACCAGCGGCGCGTGGCGATCCACCCGGGTGCGGCGATCGATTCCCTGGGGAGTCACGGCACCCCTGGTGGCGGCGTGCAGGGGAGACGCGGCCAGACCCAGAGCGCAGGCTGCAATGCCCTCGGATACCGACTGCAGGAAGAATCGCCGGTTCATCTACTGACGTTCGCAGGAGGAAGGCAGGACGCTGCGTGACCACATCCAGGTGAAGCAGATCCGGGCGCACGTGCGGAGAAGGTAGAAAAGATAGAGCAGGGGTCAGAAACGCGCACGGCCCGCCCCCGATCACCGGGGACGGGCCGCGCCTGCTTCTCGTTCCGAGTTCTTCTTTGAGGGAGCGCTCGCGACCGTCGAGGTCAGGCCGCCCGGGCGGGGCCGAGAAGGATCTGTACCCAGCGAGTGTTCTGGTCGACCTCCTCAGCGCCCTCGGGAAGGAACGCGGCAGCGAGCGGTGAGCCGTCGAGGATCGCCCGGGCACCCTCCTCGTCGCCCAGATCCACCAGGAACTCCGCCAGCCGCTCTCTTACCGTCACGCTCTCCGTTGCGGCCGCCAGCCTGCGGAGCTCCCGCACCGCGATCGCCTCCTGACCGGCCTCACGTACCGCCCGCACGTAATCCTGAAAGTCGGGGCAGGTGTTCTTCAGCGTACCCGCAGGCAGCACCCGCAGCCCCTCCGCAAGCGACAACACCGCGAGTGTCATCCGCGCGCGCACCACATCCGGGTAACGCTCCACCATGCGCTGCGCCACTGCGGCGGCCATCCCGTGGAGGCCTTCGCCGAGGTAATCATTCAATGCGCGTCCGTAGTAGTCCAGGGCTCGGTCGCGCTCTCCCGCCTTCGCGAACTGGTCGCCGAGGTCGAGGCAGGCGAGAGCCCGGACGAGGGTCGACATGGACGGAGGAGCTTTCTTGCGCATGGTCGCTCGACGATTCGGGTGCGGTCTGGAGCGCCCCCGGATCAGGCAGCGCTCTGGCACGGCCGCTACGGGCGCGCTCGCACGCGTCGCATATCACATAGGGTGCCAGCCAGGACGGGTAGCTCGCAAGGTGACAACAAGCCGCATGAATACTGGGATATTCCTCTAGCAGCCTCGAGTTCCCCACCACCTGCCCGTCACTGACCCGGCGGAAGTTGCCGGAAATTCTTGCCGCCAGGTGGAACACTCTTTCCGGATCGCGACGGCCCAGGCTTGCATTGCTCGCCCCGCCCGGCAGGTCTACCTTGCGGGTGCACTGCTCAATGACCCAGGCTTGCGCGAACGATGAACCTCCTCGGCACCAGCCTCGTCCCCGAACCCGCCCCCGATGAGGGGAGCTCCACTTTCCGCGCCGTCTCGCCGACCACCGGCGAGTCGCTGGACCCGGCCTTCCACGAAGCAACGGAGGCCACAGTGAATCGTGCGGTCCATGCGGCCGCAGCGGCGTTCGATGAGTATCGACGCACATCCCCCGAGCGACGAGCGGTCTTCCTGCGGGCCGTTGCCGACGAGATCTCCGCCCTGGGAGACCTGCTTATCTCGCGGGCAAGCGCGGAAACCGGCCTTCCCGAAGCCCGCCTGACCGGCGAGCGTGGGCGAACGGTGGGTCAGCTCCGCCTCTTCGCCGACGTGGTCGAGGAGAGCTCCTGGGTCGGGGCCCGGATCGACACGGCCCTCCCCGAGCGCACGCCGGTCCCCCGTCCCGACCTTCGCCGGATGCTCGTCCCGCTCGGTCCGGTCGGGGTTTTCGCGGCGAGCAACTTCCCCCTGGCCTTTTCCGTGGCCGGGGGGGACACCGCCTCCGCACTCGCCGCGGGCTGTCCGGTGGTCCTGAAGGCGCACCCCGCGCACCCCGGCACCTCCGAGCTCACCGCGCGGGCGCTCCTCCGGGCCGCCGAACAGACGGGGATGCCGAAGGGAGTCTTCACGCTGCTCCAGGGCCAGAGCCACGAAGTGGGGCTGTCCCTGGTGCGGCACCCCCTCATCCGCGCCATCGGGTTCACCGGATCACTGCGGGGCGGCCGCGCGCTGTACGACGCCGCGGCCGCGCGGCCGGAGCCGATACCCGTTTACGCCGAGATGGGGAGCGTCAACCCCGTCTTTCTCCTCCCTTCCGCGCTGCGCGAGCGCGCCGACGAGATCGCCCAGGGGCTCGCCGGCTCGATCACGCTGGGGGTGGGCCAGTTCTGCACCAACCCCGGAGTGGTGGTAGCGGCGCGCGGTCCCGAGCTCGACACCTTCTTGAAACGGCTCGCCGAGAGGATTTCTGCCGTGCCGGCCGGCCCGATGCTCTACGCCGGCATCTGCAGTGGATATCGGCAGGGGGTGGAGGCGCTCCGCGCAAACCCGGCGGTGGAGGTGGTGGCGGAGGCAGCGGATACCGACGTGGGGGAGCGTCTCGGCAGAGCCGCCGTCTTCAAGACGCGCGCGACCGCTTTCATGGAACAGCCGGAGCTTCGTCAGGAGGTGTTCGGCCCCAGCAGCCTGGTGGTCGTCACGGAAGATCCTGCAGAGACGCTCGAGGTCGCGCGTTCCCTGGAAGGGCAACTGACAGCCACGATCCACGGTACCGAGGAGGACCTGCACAGCCAGCGCGAGCTCGTGGAGCTCCTGGTGCAGCGGGCGGGGCGCCTGATCTTCAACGGCTACCCCACGGGAGTCGAGGTCTCTCACGCCATGCAGCACGGCGGACCCTACCCTGCCACGACCGCGCCGTCCACCACCTCCGTCGGCACCGCGGCGATCGAGCGCTTCGCCCGCCCTGTCACCTACCAGGATTTCCCGGAAGCCGTACTCCCGGTCGAGCTTCGCGACGCCAACGAGCGCGGGATCTGGAGGATGGTGAACGGGGAGCTCACCCGCGATCCCATCAGGCCACGCGATTGACCAACGTTCCGATCGGAGGCACGGTGATGCGGATCTCGTCACCGCCCAACAGAGTGAAGTCGTCGGGCGGGATGATCCCGGTCCCGGTCATCAGGATGCAGCCGTACGGAAAGCTCAGCTCGCGGTAGAGGTACTCCACCAGCTCGTCCGGCGACCGCTTCATCTGCGACAGCGTGGTGGAACCGGAGAAAATCGTGCGGCCTCCTCGCAGCACGTCCATGGAGATCTCGGTGCTGCCGGGGAGCGGCTTCTCCGCGAGCAGCACGCCGGGTCCCAGGGCGCAGGACCCGTCGTAGCACTTGGCCTGCGGGAGATAGAGCGGGTTCTCTCCCTCGATGTCGCGCGAGCTCATGTCGTTCCCGATCGTGTACCCCACGATCCTCCCCTGAGCATTGATCACCAGCGCCAGCTCGGGCTCGGGAACGTTCCACCTGGAATCGGCTCGGATGCGCACCTCGCGGCCGGGGCTCACCACTCGCCCAGCCGTGGCCTTGAAGAACAGCTCCGGGCGTTCAGCGTTGTACACCCGGTCGTAAAAGGTGCCGCCACCGGCGTCGCGAGATTCTTCCATGCGCGCAGTGCGGCTGCGCAGATAGGTTACGCCCGCCGCCCAGACCTCCTGCCGATCGATTGGCGCCAGCAGCTCCTCCCGGGTGGGCTGGGCCCGCTCCGATCCCTCCGGCAGCGCCGCCACCGCCCGCCTGACGACCGCTACAGGGTCGGCCGTGGTGAAGAGACCCGACCATGCGACCCGCTCCAGCGCGAAGTGCTCGCCATCTACCTCGGCCACCGTTCCTGCCGAAGTCCGGTACACCTTCATCGTAGCCGCCTCCGTGGATGCGAGTGATCGCTGACCCCGGCAATCTGGGGTGAGGTAAGCCGAGCGCACCACCCCCAACGCTCCTGGCGGGCCGTCGTCGCGCCTCCCGGCCAGCGGTTGCCGCGTGCCGCTGACGATCGGGCTCGAAACAGAAGCGGGCACGAGCAGATCGCTGCTCGTGCCCGCGAATACCCGCTTCTCTTGATTCGCCGCTGCGTCCTCAGGCGATCTCCTCGAGCGCCTCGAGACCACTCTCGGTCAGCTCCTGTGGGCTCATCAACGCAGCCCTGAGAAGCCGTTCCCACTGCTCCGCCGGGTCGAGATGCGGCGGCTCGACCAGCCCGTTGATCTCGCGGTAGATGGTGTGGAGGATCCGGCGGCCGGCCTCCTCGTCACCCAGCTCGAGTAGGCGCTGCGCGATCAGCACCCTCAGCTCCTGATTCGCGGTTGCGTGCGCCATCACGCGGAGGCGATAGGTCAGCAGCTTTTCGTCCCCCTCCCGACGCGCCGCCCGGATATAGTCGTCCACCAGCTCGACCTCGAAGGCGGAATCCTCCACCAGCTTCTTCCCCAGATAGAGCACGGCCAGGGTGGCGCGGGCCCGGATCACGTCCGGCTCGAGGCGGATCAGCTTCCGGCACATCGCCGCGGCGGCGCCGAAGTACCCGGCCTCCAGGTAGGCGTCGATCGCACGGCCGGAGTAGGCCTTGGCGCGACTGTGGTCGCCCGCGCGAAGGCAGAGGTCCGCGGCGGTGTTGTACAGCCTCGCCTGGATATGACGCTCCTGTCCGGCGGCTCTCTTCTCGAGCGCGTCGAGCTGCTCCTGGAGCTCGGAGCCGCGGATCTTCGACCGGCGGCCAGCAGGTTTGTAACTCATCCGGAGCGAGCGATAGAGGTGACGGTGCGTGAAGGTCTCACCCCTGGCCCGGCGGCTGGCGCCGGCGGGACATGCATCCATGGTTAAGGATCGGTCAGTCCCGCCCGAACCTTAGAGCCATGAACACCATGCTTGCCCGCGAGCCGATCTTCGACCACCAGGAGAAGATCATCGGCTACCAGATCTTTCATCGCGACCGCGATGCAGAGGCCTCGAACCACGCTGCGCTCGACGCCCTCCTCGAATCTGGTGTGGACCGGCTGACCAAGGGAAACATTGCTTTCCTCAACGTCACGCGTGAGATGCTGCTCACCGGCGCGGTGGAGCTGCTCGACCGGCGGGGCGTGGTGCTGGTGATCGACGGCGCCGAGAGCGATCCGGGAGTGATCGCCCGTTGCCAGCAGTACGCCGACCTCGGGTATCACCTGGCACTCGACCTCGATTTTTCGGGCGAGCCCCAGGAGGAGTTGCTGGACGTCGTGGAGGTGGCCCGCGTCGACGTACGCGAAACCACCGGTGACGGACTGCGGCTGCTGGCGGGGGAGCTACGGGCTCGGCGGCTGCAACTCGTTGCCGAGGGGGTGTCGAACGCCCGCATGCGCGACGACTGCGCTCGGCTGGGATTTCGCATGTTCCAGGGCTACGCCTTCAACCAGCCCGAGGAAATCTCCCAGCGTGACCTGGCGGTGGAGCACCTCCGCGCCTTCCGGCTGCTGAAGGATCTCCGCAACCCCGACGTCGAGGACGCGCAGATCATCGAAGCCTTCCACCGCGATCCGGGCCTCACCTACCGCTTCCTGCGCATGGTAAACTCGGCGGCGGTCGGCGGCGTCGAGATCACTTCGATCTCGTACGCGATCCGGTTGATGGGACGCGAGGCGCTCGCCCGCTGGCTGTCGCTGCTGTTGCTGGTTCCCTTCAGCACCTCCGGGGTCAGCGCAGAGATCGCTGCCGCCGCGGTGGTGCGCGCGCGTCACTGCGAGCTGCTGGCGGAGCCGGTTGGTCGCCCCTGGGCCGCCGACACCCTCTTCACCCTCGGTCTCTTCTCGCGCCTGGACCTGCTGCTCGAGACCTCCATCGAGCATATCGTGGAGCAGATTCCCTTCGCCGAGGAGCTGAAGGCGGCGCTGCTCTCACGCGAGGGACCCGACGGCGAGGTACTGGCACTGGTGGAGGCCTACGAAGCGGGGCGGTGGGACGAGATGGAGGCGCTTGCCAGCGCCCTGCAGATCCCGGTCGAGGAGGTCAGCCGCCTGTACCTCGAAGCGCTCCCGTGGGGGAATGCACGCATCACGGAGGAATCGATCCCGATTCCCGTGCGCGAGCGGGCGGAGCCGGAGCCTGATCCAGAGCCGGCAACCCGGCACCCCACGGCGATGCGCGGGCTGCTCCAGCGGATGCGCTCCTTCCTGCGCTGGCCACGCCGGCTTGCCGCCAGCCGCTGAGGCAGCCGCTGAGCGGCAGACCCCCTTTGCATCCGCACACTCCCCTTCACGAGGACAAGATCGCCGGGTAGCTTCTCCGCATGATCCGGATTGCGGGGGTCACCCATGTTTATCGGCGGCCGTGGCAGCTCCGGTCTTCCGTTCGCGCTCTCGACGGGCTCGACCTGGAGATCGAAGCCGGGTCCGCCGTGGGATTGATCGGTCTGAACGGAGCCGGCAAGACGACGCTGATCCGGCTGCTGCTCGGGTATCTGAGCCCCACCTCCGGTCGGATCAGCATCAATGGCCTCCCCCCGCGTCACTACGTGGAGAATCACGGCATCGGGTACGTCCCGGAGCGCGTGTCGATCCCGCGGCAATGGACGGTGGAGCAGGCACTCCGCGCCTACGCCCTGCTCGGGAACGTGGGCGACGACCTACCGGTCCGCCTGGCTGTCACCCTGCGGGAACAGGGTCTGGACACCGTCCGAAATCGGCGCACGCGGGAGCTCTCGAAGGGGAACCTGCAGAGGCTGGCGATCGGGCAGGCGATGCTCTGCGACCGCAAGCTGCTGATCCTCGACGAGCCGACTGATGGGCTCGACCCGCTGGGCATCGCCGAGCTGCGCGCCCTGATCGGGCGCTGGCGTGCCGCCGATCCCGAGCGAGTGATCGTGGTGGCTTCGCACCACCTCCCCTTCGTAGAGCAGGTGGTCGACCGGATTGTCGTCCTCCACCAGGGCAAACTGATCGCGGAGCTCGCCCCGCGGGAGGGATCCTCGCTCGAAGACGCCTTTTTGCGGTTGGTGGGGGAGGAGGGTCGGGCGGCGTGATCCCGATAATGCTCTGGGATCTTCGCTGGCGGATCGCGACGGTCGCGTTGCTTACGGTGGGTCTCTATTTCCTGGAACCGGCCTTCCACCAGCACGGTCCGGTGGACCCGGAGTTCCTGGGAGACGTGGGGCCCATCGGCATCTCCGCCACGCTCGCCTACCTGTCGGCGCTGTCGATGATCCTGCTGCTGAGCGGGTTCATCTCCCGGGACGTGCGGGAGGGATATACGGCTCTGCTGTTCTCGCACCCCACTTCACCACTCGCCTTCTACGCCACCCGCTGGCTCCTGGCGCTGGCCGTCACGCTCTGCGCGGCGCTGGTCTTCCTGATCGCTGGGCAGCTCGTTGCCTGGGGAGAGGTTCGCGGCGGCGCACCGGGGATGCTGCTCGCCCTGCTGGCGGCGCTGGTGTACGGAGGGCTGATGGCCTTCTTCTCCGCCCTGCTGAGAGGTGGCGAGGGATGGCTGGTGTTCCTGCTCTTCCTGCCCACCCCGGTGCCGGCGATTCTCACCTGGCTCGAAGCGAGCCTTCCGGCAAGGGTCTACTCTATCCTGCTCTTCGCCCTCCCGCCCCAGCATGCCCTGCAGGAGGTATATCGCGGATTGATCCTGGCCAGCATCGCCTGGCCGGCCGTGGTATACGCCGCTGCCTACGGGCTGGTGTGGCTCACGGCCGCCGCGCTCCTGGTTCGCTTCCGCCCGCGCCTCTAGCGAGTCACGCTCCTCGAGGCGCCCCCGCCTCCGCCTCGAGGAGGAGCACCCAGTCGTTGCCTCGACCTACCTCCCCCGGGGGATCGAACCTGTGCTCTCCGCCGCGGGGCACGGTGCCGATGGCGGTCCGCGCACCGGTTCGAGGATCGAACCAGCTGGCCCGCAGCCTCGCAGTAGGGGCCCAGTCCGTCGCCACCGCGATCTGCTCACCCAGCGGGGTGTACGCGTAGAGGATGCTCCCGTCCCGGGCACGCGCCGCCACCTGGTGGCCGGCGCCCTCACCGCGGCCCGAGCGCAGCGACGTGGTATCGGGGATTAACTGTAGAAACGGTCCCGATTCCATCAATCGGCGCAGGATGCCCATCTGACGCGAACCGGGGTGCTCCAGCGCCTCCCGCCAGGGCGTGCGGGCGGACGAGATCGGCTCCCGCCCGGGCTCCCACATTTGCCAGATGTCGTGATTGCCGTAGGTGTGCCCCGCCGCCCCGGACAGCACGGACCAGTAGGCCGCCTGTCGCACGTCGAAGTCGTCGAACCAACCCTTCTCCGGATTCCAATCGACCGGGTGGTCTTCGTAGCGCGGTTCACCGTCCACCACCGGCTTGGCGGGCTGCAGCGCAAGGTCGTGCAGCGTCATTGAATAGTTCGCGATGTCGCGCGCGGAGTGGCCCGACTGGAACAGGTTCAGGTCGAGCCACTCGTCCTCGTGGAACCAGGTCGACGAGGCGCTGGAACCCATCGGATGGTAGGTGATCACCGGATCGCCATCCCACCCGGCCTCGATGCCGGCCGCCATCGCGCGGATGATGGCGAGATGCTCCTCAGTCTCCGGGTTTCGATCCCCGCCGAGAATCCAGATGATCGGCTTCCCGCTGTAGCGGCGCGCCAGGAACTCTCCGTAGACGCGGGCGTTCTCCGGCGTGAAGATCTCCGGGCCCTCGCCCCAGCGCTGGTTGAACTTGTCTCCCCAGGTCGGCAGCATCCCGATGAACATCCCCTTCTCCGCGGCACGCTGGACGATGAAGTCCACGTGCTCGAAGTAGGCTTCGACGGGGCGAGTCGGGTCATTGTCGTGGAGGGGGAGATCTCCGTAGGGGTTCGGAACGGTCAGTCCGCCGTGCTCGGCGAGCACAACCGCCTGGATCACGTTGAAGCCTTTGCTGCGGCGATCCTCCAGATATACCTCCGCTTCTTCCCGGTCGAGCCGGTGGAACAGATGCCATGCGGTATCGCCCAACCAGAAGAAGGGCGTACCGTCGGCGTGCACCAGCCTCCGACCGTCGTCCGAGACCCGCAACGGCCCATGGCTCAGATCGACCGAGGGGCCGGTGAAGAGCGGGGGAGCACCTTCCTGTGCGCCCTGTGCGCACGCCTGAGTGATGACGGTGCTTGGCAGGACGACGAGCGGGATGACAACGCGCAGAAGCGTGCCCGCACGAAGGAGGAACGGACGAGATGGCATCCAGGAGAGGGTTGGAGGTTACGGAGCTTTCTCAGGCTGCTGCCGCATCACGCAGCGCCTCTCGCGCCGCGAGGTAGCCTTCTTCGAGGAAGAACTGCGTGCGCTCGAAATCAAAGCTGTGCAGGTGGCCGATCTTCGGTCGGATGTACAGGAGCGGCGCATCCTTCAGCTCTTCCAGGCAGCGCGCACGTTGCTCCTGCAGGTTCAGGTTGAGCACCCGGTCGTGGATGGCCAGCATCCCCTGCTCGAAGTAGCCCACGCTGGGGGGAAGGAAGTCGGAGCCGACATCCACCCCGATGACCCGCTCCGCCCCCCATTCGAGCGCCTGTCGCACCGGAAAGACGTCGAGAATACCGCCGTCGACGAGCACGTCGTCCCCGATTCGGGCCGGCGCAAAATACATCGGCAGCGCGCACGACGCATACACGGCCTCTGCCAGCGGGACGTCGGCGCGCTTGTCGGTGCCGAACCATACCTCCTCTCCGGACACCAGCGAGACCGCATTCAGGCGGAAGGGAATGCGCAGCTCAGCGAAGTCCTGGACCGGAAGGGAACGGCGGATGTAGTTGAGAAAGTGTTCTCCCTCGAAGACTGCCGGCTCGCGCACGCCCCCCAGCCACATCGCGCGCCGGTTCACCGAAACGATGTCCTGGCGCTTCAGCCGCCGCGCCACTTCAGAAAGCTCTCGCCACCCCATCCCGCCCGCCAGGCACGCGCCGATGAGCGCGCCGATGCTCGTTCCCACGATGGCATCCGGCACGATCCCCGCCTCCTCGAGCGCCTTCCAGGCCCCGATGTGAGCAATGCCCTTCATCCCACCGCCTCCCAGCACGAGAATCGTCCGCGGGGGAGTCGGTGGGATGGCCAGTACCGACTCGGGTGAGGTCATTCGAATCGTGCTTGTCGGGTGAACGTCGTGCCTTCGCCCCGTTCATACCGGAGACCGCCCCAGCAAGATCCAGGCGTGGGACGCGGGATTCTCAAATTTGCGCGGAAGCGGCGAAAGCGACCAAGATCACGGCGCACCCCAGGGAGTGCAGGTTTATTGGTCGCAATCCGGGATCTGCATCGGATGTGTTTTTCACCCGGCAATCAGGGTGATTCGGCCCGGAGCGAGGCCCCGCGGCAGTCCCCGCAGATACCGGCGGCGACGCCTTGACTCTCCCACTGGTAGGGCATAGGTTCCGGGTTGATACGTAGAATCATTCTTGATAGTCTGGACCGAACATCGCGGCTCGTCCGCTGAACCCTTTCGGATGGTCGGCTGCGCCGGCACGAGGAGACGAACAACGATGGCTGAACCCCTGCTTCAGGTCGTGAATCTCCACGCGGAGATCGCAGAAGAAGGTACGGAGATCCTGCGTGGCGTGGACCTCGAGATCGGGGAGGGGGAGATTCATGCGATCATGGGGCCGAACGGCTCCGGCAAGAGCACCCTCTCCAAGGTGATCTCCGGGCATCCCGCCTACGAGGTGACGGACGGGGACATCCTCTTCCGCGGGGAGAGCATCCTGGACATGGAGCCGGACGAGCGCGCGCAGGCGGGCATCTTCCTCGCCTTCCAGTACCCGGTCGAGATCCCTGGCGTCTCCATCGCCAACTTCATGCGCACCGCGCTCAACGCGAAGCGCGGTGAGGAGATCGACATCTTCGAGTTCCAGGATCTGCTGCTGGAGAAGATGGAGATGCTGGATATGGACCCCGAGTTCGCCGAGCGTTCGGTGAATGAAGGCTTCTCCGGTGGCGAGAAGAAGCGCAACGAGATCCTCCAGCTCGCGCTGCTCGAGCCCACCCTGGCGGTGATGGACGAGACCGACTCGGGGCTCGACATCGACGCGCTCAAGGTCGTCTCCGCCGGAATCAACAAGATCAAGGCGCAGCATGAGAAGGACATGTCCGTGCTGCTGATCACGCACTATCAGCGCATGCTGAACTACGTGAAGCCGGACTTCGTGCACGTCATGGTAGACGGGCGGATCATCCGCTCCGGCGGGCCGGAGCTGGCGCTGGAGCTCGAGGAGAAGGGGTACGAGTGGGCCCGTGAGCTCACCACCGCGTGAAGCATCAGCGTACCGGGTGTCGTCCCTGGCGGTGGCGGATACGGTTTCGACCGTCAGCCGGTAGCCGCTAGCCGATAGCCCCCACCAACGGAAGGAGCACCATGCCTGCGAATGAAGCAGTCGCCCAGTTGGGGCTAGACGAATACAAGTACGGCTTCCGCGACGAGGTCGAGTACGTCTTCAAGACGCGCAAGGGTCTCGACGAGGAGATCGTGCGGCAGATCTCGGCTCAGAAGAACGAGCCCGAGTGGATGCTGAAGAACCGGCTCAAGGCTCTCAAGCACGCCCAGCAGCGGCCCTGGCCCACCTGGGGCGGCGATCTGTCCGGGCTGAACTTCGACGAGATCTACTTCTACATCCGCCCCTCCGATCGGGTGGGCCGGAGCTGGGACGAGGTACCCGAGCCGATCAAGCGAACCTTCGATCGCCTCGGCATTCCGGATCAGGAGCGGCGCATCCTCGCCGGCGTCGGCGCTCAGTACGAGTCCGAGGTGGTCTACCACTCGCTCAAGGAGGAGTGGGAGAAGCAGGGCGTCATCTTCAAGAGCATGGACGACGGCCTGCGCGAGCACGAGGACATCGTGCGGGAGTACTTCGGCACGGTGGTGCCCTACCGGGACAACCTGTTCGCCGCGGTCAACACGGCCGTGTGGTCGGGCGGGTCGTTCGTCTACGTGCCCAAGGGGGTGAAGCTCGACATGCCCCTCCAGGCCTACTTCCGCATCAACGCGGAGTCGATGGGGCAGTTCGAGCGTACGCTGATCATCGTCGAGGAGGGCGCCCAGGTCCAGTACATCGAAGGGTGCACCGCGCCGACCTATGCCCAGGACTCGTTCCACTCCGGCGTGATCGAGATCATCGTCAAGGACGGGGCGCGCTGCCGCTATACGACCATCCAGAACTGGTCCCACAACGTCTACAACCTGGTGACCCAGCGCGCCACGGTCGGGCGAGACGGAACCATGGAGTGGGTCGACGGCAACTTGGGCTCCAAGCTCACCATGAAGTATCCCTCGTGCTACCTCATGGGCGAGGGAGCTCGTGGCGAGGTGTTGAGCATCGCCTACGCGGGCAACGGGCAGCACCAGGATGCGGGTGGAAAGGTGGTCCACATGGCGCCTCACACTTCCTCGCGCATCGTTTCCAAGTCGATCTCCAAGGGCTCCGGTCGCAGCTCGTATCGCGGACTGCTGAAGGTGGCGCCTGGCGCCCACCACGTGAAGAGCAACGTGGAGTGCGACGCGCTGCTCCTCGACGAGCAGGCGCGGACCGACACCTATCCGTACATCGAGATCGAGGACGATCACGCCCAGATCGGCCACGAGGCCACCGTCTCCAAGATCGGCGACGAGCAGCTCTTCTACCTCATGAGCCGTGGCCTGTCCGAGGACGAGGCAGCCACCATGGTGGTGCGTGGCTTCATCGAGCCCATCGCCAAGGAGCTGCCCCTCGAGTACGCGGTCGAGCTGAACCGCCTGATCGAGCTGGAGATGGAAGGAAGCGTCGGCTGACAACAATTACGAATTACGAATTACGGATCACCGGCCGCTCGGTACCGTAATTCGTAATTCGTCATTCGCAATTATCGGAGACTATCGTGGCGGATACGACACTAGCTGAGTCCCTCGGCGTCTTCACGCGCGATCAGACGGAGATCCTGTCGACGCGGAAGTTGGAGCCGGAGTGGCTGCGGACGCAGCGGCTGCAGGCGTACGATGCCTTCGTGGCGATGCCGATGCCGACGACGCGCGAGGAAGAGTGGCGGTACACGGACATCGGCCGTCGGCTGCAGATCGAGTCGCTGGACCTGGCGGATGAGCACGCGCCGGTGCGCTCGCTCGACGAGCTTCCCGAAGGACTGCGAACCCTGATCGAGGCGGCGGGGCAGAGCAGCGCCTCCGTCGTGCAGGTGGACGCCTCGGTCGTCCAGCGCGAGCTCTCCGAAGAGCTCGCAACCCGAGGGGTCATCCTCACCAGCCTCGAGCAGGCAGTGAGCGAGTACGCGGACCTCGTACAGCGCTATCTGGGGACGGCGGTGAACGCGGAGGACGGCAAGTTCGCCGCCCTCAACACGGCCAACTGGACCGGCGGCACCTTTCTCTTCGTTCCCCGGAACGTGAAGGTCGAGCTGCCGGTGCGCTCCTTCCGCTGGATCAGTGACGAAGGTAGCGCCCTCTTCGGCCGCACGCTGATCGTGGCGGAGGAAAACGCGGAGGTCGTGGTGATGGACGAGGTGGGCTCCGCCGATTTCGAACGGCAGAGCTTCTCGAACGCGGCCGCGGAGATCCTGGCCGGCGAGGGAGCCAAGGTCACCTACGTGTCGCTGCAGCGCTGGGGTTCCGGGGTCATCCACCTTACCACCGACCGGCTGGTCGCGGGTCGGGATGCTCGTATCACCACCCTCTACACCACGCTCGGGTCGGACCTGACCCGCGCCGACGTGCGCTGCCGCCTCCAGGCGCCGGGCGCTCACGTCGACATGCTCGGCCTGTATCTCGGCGAGGGGAAGCAGCACTTCGATCACGAGACGCTGCAGGATCACGTCGCCCCCCACGCGTCGAGCAATCTGCTCTTCAAGGGGGCGTTGAACGACGAGGCGCGCTCGGTTTTCCGCGGCCTCATCCGAGTGCACCCCGGGGCACAGCGAACCGACGCATACCAGACGAACCGCAACCTGGTCCTCTCTAACCGGGCGCGCGCCGATTCGCTGCCGAACCTGGAGATCGGCGCCGACGACGTCCGCTGCTCACATGCGGCGACGGTGGGTCAGCTCGACGAGGAGGAGATCTTCTACCTTCTCAGCCGGGGTATTCCCCGCCCGGAGGCGATGCGGCTGGTGATCTTCGGCTTCTTCGGGGAGGTGCTGGAGCAGCTCGAGGTGCCAGAGGTGCGGGCCGAGATCGTTCGGGCCATCGAGAGGAAGCTCTTCGGGGGGCGCCGGGCGTAGATGGCCTTCGAGAGGGTGGCGGCTCTATCCGAGCTGCCGGAGGGTTCACTGCTGGGGGTCGAAGCGGGCGGAAGGAGGGTGTGCCTGGCGAACTGCGAAGGAGAGATCTACGCCTTCGCGGACAACTGCTCACACCGCGACTTCCCTCTCTCGAACGGCGAGCTGGACACGGAGGATTGCACGGTCACCTGCGAATGGCACGGGGCGATGTTCGACGTCCGCAGCGGCAAGGCCTTGTGTCTGCCTGCGATCAGCCCGGTGGCCGTGTACGCCTGCCGGGTCGAGAACGGCGAGATCTACGTCGATGTGGAGAACGGGAGGGTGTGATTGCAATCACAGCCGACCGGCCGGATCTGCCAGGTATTTGGAAGGGGTGCGCACGTTGTCCGCCCCCTTCTCTGTTTTCGTCCCACGGGAGCCACGATGCATACCTTCGCGCCCCTCGACACCGACCAGGATGAGCAGGCAACGACGCTCGCTGCCCTCTTCCCCGTTCTGCAGCAGCAGGTCAACGGCCACCGGCTCGTCTATCTCGACAGCGCCGCGTCCAGCCAGAAGCCTCGCGCGGTCATCGAGTCGATCGAGCGATTCTACCGCCGGGACAACGCCAACGTGCACCGTGGACTGCACGAGCTCTCGACGCGCGCCACAGAAGCATATGAGGCGGCCAGGGTACGGGTTGCAAATTTTCTCGGCATCGATGACCCGGCGGAGCTCATCTGGACGCGGGGAACCACGGAGGGTCTGAACCTCGTGGCCTGGTCATGGGGTGGATCCAATCTCCGCCCCGGAGACGAGATCCTGCTGTCCGTGCTCGAGCACCATTCGAACCTGGTACCCTGGCAGCTCGTGGCGGAGCGCACCGGCGCCCGTTTGCGCTTCCTGGATATCGACGACCGGGGGTGCCTCGATCTGTCCAACCTGGATCAACTGCTCACGCCTCGCACCCGCGTGGTCTCCGTCGCCCACGTCTCGAATGCGCTGGGGACCATCAACCCCATCCGAACCATCGCGGATCGTGCACGATCGGTCGGGGCGATCGTGGTCGTCGATGGAGCGCAGTCTGCCCCACACCTGCCGGTCAACGTCTGGGAGCTGGGGTGCGACTTCTTCGCCTTCTCCGGCCACAAGGTGTGCGGCCCCACCGGGATCGGCGGACTCTGGGGTCGCCGCGAGTTACTCGAGCAGATGCCGCCTCTCTTCGGGGGTGGCGACATGATCGACGAAGTGGAGCTGGAGCGATCCACCTATGCTCCCCTTCCCCATAGATTCGAGGCCGGAACACCGCACATCGCCGGAGCGATCGGGCTGGGCGCCGCCATCGAGTTTCTGCAGTCGGTCGGAATGCACCGGATTCACCGTCACGAGCGGACGCTCCTCGCGTACGCTCTCCAGCGCTTGCGTGAGGTCCCGGGCCTACGGGTGTTCGGACCGACTGCGCTCGAGGAGCGCTCCGGCGTCATTTCCTTCACCCTCGCCGACGTGCATCCTCATGACCTCGCCACGATCCTGGACGCGGAGGGTGTGGCAATTCGCGCCGGACACCACTGCGCCCAGCCACTGATGCGGAGGTTGGGAGTCTCAGCCACGGCACGGGCTTCCTTCTATCTCTACAACACGCACGCGGACGTGGACCGATTGGTCGAAGCGCTGAACCGTGCCCGCGAACTATTCGGCTGCGGCGAGATCTCATGAGCCTCGAGTCACTCTATCAGGCGCTGATCCTCAAGCACTATCGGGACCCGCGACACCGCGGCACGCTGGAGACCCCGGACGCCAGCGTGCGGATGCGGAATCCCACCTGCGGCGACGAGATCGGCCTCTTCCTCGGGATCCGGGACGGGCGGATCGAAACGCTTCGCTTCCAGGGAGAGGGCTGCTCCATCTCGCAGGCCTCCGCGTCGATGATGGCGTCGCTACTCGAAGGCCGCACCCTTGCCGAGGCATCGGCCATCGCGCAACGGTTCACCGAGATGCTCCATGGTGATGCTCAGGCAGCGCGCGACCCCTCACTTGGCGACTTGAGGGCGCTGGTGGGGGTCGCCCGCTACCCCGCGCGCGTGCGGTGCGCGCTTCTTGCCTGGAACGCCCTGGCTGAAGCACAGCGATCCCTCGAAGCGGAGGAGGAACCTCGATGAATGGCGACGGGCGGAGGGTGGCCATCGTGGACGGGTGCCGCACCCCCTTTTCCAAGGCGGGGACGGCCTTCAAGGCGCTCTCGGCGGTCGAGCTCGGCAAAGTCGCGGTCCGCGAGCTCATCAACCGGGCAAACCTAGACGTGCACGAGGTCGATCACGTGATCTATGGAACCGTGATCCAATCGGTCCAGGAGCCGAACATTGCCCGCGAGGTCACCCTGGGATCGGGCATCCCCGCCAGCGTGCCCGCCTTCACGGTGGGTAGGGCCTGCGCCTCTTCCAGTCAGGCGATCACTTCCGGGGCTGAGCAGATCGCGCTCGGCATGGCCGACGTGGTCATCGCCGGCGGCGCCGAGTCGCTCACCGACGTTCCGATCCTGTTCTCGGACGAGATGCGCGACGCCCTGGTGGCGGCGTCGAAAGCCCGCACCCTTCAGGATCGCATCAAGGCTTTTGCCAGCATCCGCCCTCGCCACCTCGCGCCCATCACACCCGCGATCGCCGAGCCCACCACGGGTCTTACCATGGGGGAATCGGCGGAGAAGATGGCCCAGGAGAACGGCATCACCCGCGAGGAGCAGGATCGATGGGCGCTCCGCTCTCACCAGCTCGCCTGGGCGGCCACCCAGGACGGGCGGCTGACCCGTGAGATAGCTCCCGTCTACGTGGACGGTGTAGCCATCACCAGCGACAACGGCATTCGCGCGGACACCTCGCTCGAGAAGCTGGCGCAGCTCAAGCCCGTGTTCGACCGCCGGTACGGCACCGTCACCGCGGGTAACGCTTCACCGCTCACGGACGGCGCTTCGGCGGTGCTTCTGATGAGCGAGGAAAAGGCGCGCGCTCTGGGCTATGAGCCCCTCGGCTACATTCGCGGCTACGCCTACGCCGCCCTCTCTCCATCCGATCAGCTCCTGCAGGGCCCGGTG
Organism: Longimicrobiaceae bacterium; assembly: GCA_036375715.1. NCBI lineage: Bacteria > Pseudomonadati > Gemmatimonadota > Longimicrobiia > Longimicrobiales > Longimicrobiaceae > Longimicrobiaceae bacterium. The sequence goes on from DASVBS010000013.1 coordinate 39,522, forward strand.
TTCGCCACGCCGGTGGCTCTGAAGCGGGCAGGCATCAGCATGGCGGACATCGAGCTCATGGACATGCACGAGGCGTTCGCGGCTCAGGTGCTGTCCAACCTCCAGTGGCTGGAATCCCGCAAGATCGCGCAGGAGCGGCTCGGTCTCTCCGAGCCGGTCGGACATCCGGCGATAGACCGGATCAACGTGATGGGTGGGTCCATCGCGATTGGCCATCCTTTCGGCGCCACCGGCGGCCGGATCACCATCACCCTGCTGAACGAGATGAAGCGCCGCGGCGCTGGCCTGGGCCTGATCACTGTCTGCGCCGCCGGTGCAATGGGCTTTGCGATGGTGGTCGAGGCGGCCTGAGCTCCAGCGAGGGTTCCCACTCGCGACAGGCCACTCACGGGTTCGCGATGCAGGGAAGTTCGCGTTGACGCGGATTGCCTGACTCGACGGGGATGCTCGAGTTGACAGGAGGCGACTCGAGTTGACCGCGGCCGCCAGGGACAAACGCAATCCATTATCCGACAATTAATTGCGATTTGTCGGCCAATCTCCCCCTTCATTTCGTCAGCAACAATGGCTTGACAGAGCGGGAAGTCGCATTTACGTTGACGGCGAAACCTCGGCTGACCCGCGGCTTTCCCAGTCGCCGCGTGGCTTTTCGAAGGTAGGGCCGGGCAGGGTGGTAGGATGGAAATGTCGCCACGCAATCCTCGTACGTGCCGCCGTCGTCACACGCCGCAGATCCTCGATCGGTTGCCCCAGCGGGCCAATACCATAGCAGATCATCAGCTTTTCGCGATCGTGCCCAACGTGGGGGGCATCTGATAGCCCACGAGTATCCAGCCGCGACGTCCAGTACGTGGAGTCCGGTCCCATCGTCACACAGGAGTACCTCATGCGGACCACCGGAACGGTGAAGTGGTTCAACGACGCCAAGGGCTTTGGCTTCATCACCCCAGCGGACGGAGATCGCGATTGCTTCGTCCACTACTCCGCCATCCAGGGCACCGGGTTCAAGTCGCTCACCGAGGGTGAACTGGTGGAGTTCGACCTGGTGCAGGGTGAAAAGGGCCCGGCTGCCGAGAACGTCGCACGGATCACGAGCTGAGCAGTCGCGATCGGCGCCACCGGTGGTGCCGTACGGCCTGACAGTCCGGCCCGCGTCACGAGGCGCGGGCCGGTTTCTTTGGACACAACCACCGCCCCATCGACAGTCACTCAGTTCATCGAGTTAGCACTGCCGCTCCACCCATTTCCGCTCCGCTCAACTTCCTATCTCGGGCCCGTAGTCACCGCCAAAACGCCCGCCTTCAGGCAGTCCACAGGGACTCGCCCCCGCTAAACAGATCGAGCCCATCGGCCGATACTCAGTAGTTCAGCGGGAAGCACCCGCGCGCGCGACATGGTGAGCACGTTGCCTCGGGCATGGTCGCAGCAATGGTCGGACATTCCCAAGCATCTGGAACCATGGTCCGCAGCCCCTCCCCCCGCGGTGGTCTTTCACCTCTGTACGCCAACACCGCGGACTCAGCTTGCGAGCACGATCCGCGCGCCGGCTTCTCCCTCATCGAGGTGCTGACGATCCTCGTGGTGCTGTCGATCGTTACCGCCCTCGCGGCCCCGCGTCTCGATTTTGGGCGGTACCAGATCGAGGGCGCTATGCAGGCGGTCGGATCGGTTCTGCTCGCCGCGCAGCGGACGGCCGTTCAGGAAGGGCACAACGTCGTGGTAGCTTTCGACCTTGCGCACTCCCGCGTGCGCGTGCACTCCGATGCCAACAACAACCTGTTGATCGACAACGGGGAGTCGGTTCTGTACGAGCCGCTGGGTGAGAGCGTGCGCTTCGGACGCGGGGGTGCGCCTTCGTTCTTCGAAACCCCCGAAGCGATCTCGTTCACCGGGCGGCAGGACGGCATGCCGGCAGTGGTCTTCTATCGAAACGGTGCCGCTAGCGAGGAGGGAGGATTCCACCTCACCAGCGCCCGCGCCCAATCCGACTCCGGATACCAGCAGGACACGCGGGCACTGCGGATCGAGCGAGCGACTGGCCGACCGACTTGGTTCAGGCGGGAGGGATCATCGTGGAGGCAGGAGTTCTGAAAATGTCGAGCAGAGGAGGCTTTACGCTGATAGAGGTGCTGGTGGCAATGGTCCTCCTCGGCTTCGCCGTGCTCGGGCTGCAGGCCGCGATCACCGACCGGTTCGTGCGCGACGTGGGTCACGAGGATTTCCGAGCGACAGCTCTGCAGCTCGCCGCCGACCGGCTGACGGAAGTCCAGAGCGACCCGCAGTACACCTTGATTCCGGCCCGCTACGACGGCGTGGAGGACTCCGTCCCAGGGTTTCCGCGCTACCGGCGATCGACCGACGTACGGGTGGCCAATGGATACACGGTGATCACCGTGAGCGTGGTCACTCCCACGTGGGCGGATACCGTCCGCCAGACTGTAGTGGTGGGCGCCCCATGAAGCCATCCATCCTGCGCGATCGCCAGGGCGTGACCCTGATCGAGCTGGTCGTCGGTCTGGTGATCATGGGCTTTCTGGTCTCGGCCATACTGTCTTTCGTCCGGCAACAGGAAATGGCCTTCGGCTTCGGATCCGGCAGAATGGCCGCCCTGCAGAACTACCGTTTCGCAGCGGACGTGCTCGAGCGCAACCTGCGCACGGCGGGGACGGGAATCGTGCCGGGTCAGCCGTTCCTGGTCTATGCCGACAGTGCCACCATCGCCTTCAACGCCGACTACGCCACAAACGACTCGGCCGACGTCTTCGCCGTATATCGCGACCTCGGGGCGAGCGATGAGGAGGTCGGATCGCTGACGCGGGCGCGGCGCTACACCCTCCCGCAAACCAGCTTCGCCTATCCGGACAGCACCTACCGCGACGGAGGCGCTACCAGCGCGGCGGAGACCATCATCTTCTACTTCGCCCCCGACGCGAGCACGCCGCGTTCCGACGACTTCATCCTCTATCGCCGGGTGAACGATCGCCCGGCCGAGGTGGTCGCTCGCAACCTCCTGCGCGACGAGGGGCGCCCCTTCTTCCGCTACCAGGAAGTACTCGTCAGCGACACCGCCCCTCCCACGGTGAACTGGGTGGCTCCGAACCGGCTACCGCTGCGTCACTCCGCGCCCATCCACATGTCCCCGGCGGACACCGGAGCCGTCGCCCGCATCGACCGCATCCGGGCCGTGCAGGTCTCGTTGCGCTCCACCGATGGGAGGCGGGGAGAGACCTCACAGGATGCCGCGCTGCGCCGGCTGATCCGCATGCCGAACGCGGGACAGATGCAGCTGCAGACCTGCGGCGAGCCGCCGCTGTTCAGCTCGTCCATCGTGGCCAACCAGGTGGGGAGCGCGGGCGCGCCATCGGTGGAGGTTATCTGGAGCCGGTCGGTGGACGAGTCGAGCGGCGAGCAGGACGTGGTGCGCTATGCGATCTATCGGCGGAATGGCACAACCGGCCCATGGAACGAGCCCATCTTCAGCGTACCGGCCGGAAACGCCACCTACATCTTCTCTGACGCGAGCGCCGAGGTGGGCGGCGTTTACCAGTATGCCGTGGCCGCTCAGGACTGCACGCCCTCGATGTCGCCTCTGCGCACCTCATCTCCGGTCACGATAATGCCATGATCGAGCCGCTCATTCCCCGACGAATCCGGGGCGAGGAGGGCTTTGCCCTGTTCATGGTTCTGCTTCTGGCACTGCTGGTGGCCGCGCTGTCGGTCTCGGCGGTGTCGATGCTTGGCAACGCGCGCATCATCAACCTGCAAGCGGAGAAGCAGGCGCAGATGGAGTACGCTGCGTTCTCCGGCGCGGAGATGGCGCGTGCGTTGATCAACCGGCGCCCTCAGCTCTACCCGGATTCCGGTTTCCGGGAGCTTCCCAGCGACAGCCTGCCCCTGACTGACGCTTCAGGGAGGCGGCTCACGGGTTTCACCCGCCGGGTGTACGTCGGTCCCACGGGCGTAGCAACGGGGCAGTACGGCATCTTCGGAAGCATCGTGTCGGTCGTGGAGGATCCGCGGGGGAACCGCGCAATCTTCCGACGCGAGATGGCCCAGGAGAGCTTCTCCAAGTTCGCCTACTTTACCGATCTGGAAACCGATCCGTCGGGAGATCCCATCTACTTCGCACCGGGCGATCAGCTCTTCGGCCCGGTCCACTCGAATGACCGCATCCGGATCTACGATGCCCCCAATGGGCCTATCTTCCACGGGTCCGTCACCACCGCGCGCGACATCGTCAACGCGAATCGCGCGCGCTTCCGCCAGGGCTACGAAGAAGGGGTCACGCGGATCGAGCTGCCGGATGTCGCCGAACTGGACAAGCTGAGGGCGCTGGCAGCAAGTGGGAACACAAACCTGGTGAGCTCCACGGCCGGTGGCCTGGGCGAGGCAACGATGCGCATCGAATTCGTGGCCATCGACCTGGACGGAGACGGGAACACCACCGGGCCCGACGAGGGGTTCTTCAAGGTCTACCGCGCGAATAGCAACACCACCTCGGGGGCCCGTTGGGTGGTCGCTTCCACCGCCACGCCGGCGGAGGACTCGCCCAACTGCGGGCACCGCCACATCAGCGGCAGCACCGTGCAGTTCTACACGGCGTCGTGGCACAACAACACTTCCAGCACCCACAACGCCAGCAAGATGGAGGTCCTTCAGGGCCAGTCCGGTCAGCAGCCGGCGCGTTGCTATCCGGGCGGCTCCGATTCGCTCTCGCTGAACCTGAACTTCCAGGCCACCGACTACCGCGGCCAGTGGGTTCCCTACCCGGGCACGTGGGCGGCCCCGATGCCGGCGGCCATCGCCAGCCGAGCGGACCGGGACTACCTCTTCCCCCTGAGCCGCACCTTCAACCCCAACTTCAAGGGGGTGATCCACGTGACGGGGAAGGTCGCGGTGAGCGGCGTACTCCGTGGCCGGGTCACGCTCGCGACCACGGATGACATCGTCATCGTGGATGACTTGACGTACGCCACCGACCCGGCGGCGGCGACCTGCAACGACATCCTGGGCCTCTTCTCCGGCGGCGAGATCGTCGTGGCGGACAACCACCTGAACTCGCCTTATAAAGTGTCCAGCTCCGGCAACATGTACCGCACCTTCGACTCCACGCCGGACGAGATCATTCACGGCGTGCTGCTCACGCTGCGCAGCTTCTCGGTGGAGAACTACTCCGGCGGGTGGGCCAACGCGGACGACTGCGAAGGATCCAACGCGGGCCGCGGCTGCCTCTACATCACCGGGGGAATCATCCAGAGCCGCCGCGGGGCGGTAGGCCAGCGCTCGGGCTCCTCGATCACCGGCTACCTCAAGCGCTACTCCTACGACCAGTGCGCCGCCACCGCCCCGCCACCCTACTATCCGACCACCGGCTACTTCGGCCGCGGCCGGCTCTTCGAGGTCGACCCCGCGGGGTTCGATATCGCGGAGTATTTCGACCGGATCACTGCTGGATAATTACAGATTATTAATTATGAATTACGAATTACGAGGCTCAAATTTGAATTCTTGGATTTTGAATGTTTTGAATTCTGAATTGAACTCGGACAGAACCCCTCGGCACCGCCTCCAGTAATTCGTACTTCGTAATTCGTAATTCGCAATTCGTAGTTCGACGCCGCTCAGAATTCGCCGACGAATCCGATCTCCGGCGTGAGCTCGTAGCCCAGCTGGCGCTGCACGGTCTCCTGGCAGAGGGAGATCAGCTCGCGGATCTCGCGGGCGCGGGCGCCACCGAGGTTGACGATGATGTTGGCGTGGCGCGGGAAGATGCGGGCGCGGCCGCCGGGGTGGATGTAGCCTTTCAGGCCGCATTCGTCGATCAGGCGGCCCGCGCCGATCCCCTCGATCTTCTGGAAGATCGACCCGGCGCTGGGGAAGAGCCACAGGTCGGGGTGCCGGTCATCGCGCCACTGCAGGTTTTCCCGGATGGTCTCCCGCAGAACCTCCTCCGGCATTGGCTGGAGCCGGAAGGTCACGTCCAGCACCACGTCGGGCCGGTCGTGGAGGATGCTGTAGTCGTAACCGAAGCGGAAATAGTCCAGGTCGACGGTCTTCACCTCACCCTCCGCGGTCAGCAGCGTTGCCGCTTCGACTACCTCCTCCACGAAGACCGTTCGCTCACGCTCAGGGGGCGGCGACAGGAAGTGGAGGTTCTGCCAGATCGCCCCTCCCACGGTGCTGGGAATCCCGACGAAATGGTGCAACCCGCCTAGCCCTCGCTCCACCGTGGCCTGGATGAGGTCGTGGTAGACAATCACCCCGCTTTCGGCCCGAACGCGGGTTTCGTCCAGGAACTCGATCCGGCGCGTTTCGTTGCGGATCACCAGCCCCCTGAAGCCCCCATCCCCCACCAGGATGTTCGCCCCCAACCCGAGCAGGAAGTGCGGCACCCCCAACTCGCGGGCGAGCCGCAGCGCACCCACCAACTCCTGAGCGGTTCTCGCCCGATACAGGACATCCGCCGGTCCGCCGATGCGAAACGTCGTCAGCGGGGCCAGCGGCTCATCGTACGCCAGCCTGTCCCTACCCAGACGCTCCTCGAGGGCGTGTTGCAGCGTGCGGTTCAGCGTCATTGAGCGTGTCGGTAGACGTCGGACGGGGAGGGGCGCAAGGCCTGTTCCGAGGCTTTACGAGGCATGGAACTTGTGTCGCCGGGCTCCCGTAGTGATTTGTAATTCCATGTAGTACAACGACTTCGCCGAACCCACAAAGGAGGATCGATGGCGGGAGGACGCATCGACGAGAGCTCAGCGGGGTTCGGCCGCGCACAGGCTACCACGCTCGCGATTGCCGGGATCCTCGGGGCCGCCTGGATCGGGGGCACAGTGGCCGGCAAGCAACGCTTCGATCCCGTCACGGGGGTTTCGCCGCTGGTCGCGACCAACGTGGAATCCGCCGCTCCGGCGCCAGACAACGTCACCTGGGACCTCCCCAACCTGGATCACGAACGCGTCGACTACTGGATCGAGCGTTTCACCACCACCAAGCGGGACGAGTTCGAGCGGTTCCTGCAGCGTTCGGGGCGGTACGTCCCCATGATCTCCGCCAAGCTCGAGCAGCGCGGGATGCCGCAGGACCTGATCTATCTGGCGATGATCGAGTCCGGCTTCAATCCCCGCGCGTACTCCCCGGCGGCGGCCTCCGGGCTCTGGCAGTTCATCGCCGAAACGGGGGAGCGCTATGGTCTCGAGATCAACCGAGCGGTGGACGAGCGCAACGATCCCGAGAAGGCGACCGATGCCGCCCTCACCTACCTGAGCGAGTTGTACGACCGCTTCGGCTCCTGGTATCTCGCCGCGGCGGCGTACAATACAGGCGAGAACCGCGTCGGGCGAATCATGCGGGAAGTGACGGGTTCCGAAAAGGGGACGGAGTACTCTTATTACGAGATCTGGGACCGGCTACCTCGCGAGACGCGTGATTACGTCCCGTTGATGATCGCGGCCGCACGCATCGCCAAGGAGCCGCAGAAGTACGGGTTCGGAGACGTCGAGCTGGAGGCGCCGCTTTCCTACGAGGAGGTGGTTGTGGATCCCGGTACCCCGCTGCAGGCGATCGCGGAGGCCGCCGGCGTCGAGCTTGGTGACCTTAAGCAGCTCAACCCGCAGCTGAGGCTCAACCGCACGCGCAACGATCAGCGCTCCGTGCTCCGGGTCCCGCCCGGCACGCGCACCACCTTCCTGGTGAACTGGCCCGAGGTCCGTAAGCAGAAGACGTACGCGGTGCGCGAGTACAGGATCCGCAGGGGCGATTCGCTACTCGGAATCGCCCGTAGACACGGGGTGACCGTACAGGCGATCAAGGATGCTAACTCGCTTACCGGCAACCGCATCATTGCCGGCAGGACACTGAAGATCCCCGCCGAGGGATGATCGAGGCGCACCTACGCGCGATTGCGGGGTACAGCGTCGCGAACGACCACCCTGGGAGCTGGCTATGATCGAGATTACCCCCGCAGCGCGGGCCCAGATACAGAGCTTGGTAGATCAGGCAGTGGTGCAGGATCCGGCACTTCGCATCGAGCTGGATCGCTCAAACCCCTCGCCGCTTGTCCGCAGCTATACCATCTCGCTCGTTGAGCGGGATGATCGACTGCGTACCGAGATCGCCATCAACGTCGATGAGATCCGGGTCTTCCTGAACCTGGACACCTCCAACCTGCTCAGCGGAGCGACGATCGACTGGGTCGAGGAAGACGGCAACGGTGGATTCCGCGTCGAGGATCCCAGGGCACGCGCCGCCGCGGCGCGGCACCAGCCCAGCGAGCTGCGCATCTCGGGCCCGATGGCGGAGCGGGTTCAGCAGGTGATCGACGAGGTGATCAACCCTGCGATCGCCGCGCACGGAGGCTACGTCGAGCTGGTCGACGTGAGCGATGACACGCTCTATCTCCGGATGGGGGGCGGCTGTCAGGGGTGCGCTGCCTCGGCGGCCACATTGCGGATGGGCATTGAGCGGATGGTTCGCGAGCAGGTGCCCGAGATCCGGGAGATCATCGACGTCACCGACCACACCGCCGGGGTAAATCCCTACTACTGAGGGTGCGAAGCGTCCTGGCGCGGGGAAGCGATACCGGGCGAGGGCATCCACAGGTTCTGCCTGGCCCGTACCTGCTGGAGTGGAAGCACCAGGGTAAAGTCGCTCCCCACTCCGGGCTCGCTCCGCACCAGGATCCTGCCGCCCAGCAGCTCCGCATAGCGCCCCGCCAGATAGAGACCGAGCCCGGCGCCGCCGTGCGCCCGCGACAGACCGGTGTCCAGCTGCTCGAAGGGTAGGAAGAGTCGGGACTGATCTTCCCGCGCGATACCCATCCCCGTGTCCGATACCCGAATGGAGACTTCTTTCGCGTCCTGCGACAGGGTGATTGAAACCCGCCCTTCGCGGGTGAACTTCACGGCGTTTCCGGCGAGGTAGCTCAGGATCTGCCGTACCTTGTCGGGGTCGGTGTTCACCACCCGCCGCTCCTCCTCCGGCACCTCGTTCTCCATCACGAAGTCCAACCCTTTCTCCCTGGCCAGCGGACGAATGATCGCCGCGACCTCCTCGACGACGTGCCACAGGTCGGAATCGGCGAGCTGCACCTCGAAGCGGCCGGCCTCGAGCCGCGAGAAGGAGAGGACATCCTCGATGAGGGTGCGCAGCTGCTGCGTAGCCTTCTGCATGCGTGCGATCGTCTCCCGCTGACGCGGCGCGAGCTCTCCGTAGATCCCGAGCTCGAGGAGCTCCAGATTTCCCAGCAGGCCGTTCAGGGGCGTCCTCACCTCGTGACTCATGGTCGCGATGAACGCCGACTTTGCCCTCGACGCCGCTTCCGCGGCCTCGAGGAGGCGGGCGTTCTCCACTGCCACAGCCGCGTTGCCGGCAAGACGCTCCAACAGCTCGAGGTCGGCCTTGCCAAAGACCTTGGTCGTCGAGGTACGGGCGCTCACCGCGGTGAGCGCCCCGAGCGCGCCGGACCGCCCCAGGAGTGGAGCACACACCACCGAGCGCATGGTCTCGGGGTCCACGTCGGCACTGCTCGCCCGCGTGTCGTGCCACGTCTCTCGGATCAGGAGCGAGCGCCGGTTACGGATGACCCAGCCCGCCACGCTGGACTCCATCGTGATCTCCTGCCCCGCCGAGCTCGCCAGCAGGCCCAGCGTGTAGTCGGCCAGGCGCAGCCGCGTCCCCGCTCCCGACACCAGTGAAATGGCCACCCCATCCGCGTCGACGAGCCGTTCCGCGGCTTCCGTAATGCGCGGCAACAGGGTCTGCAGGTCCAGCGTGGAGGCAAGGGAGCGGGCGATGTCTCCCAACTCCTCCAGCTCCTCGTGGCGGCCCGTGAGCGCCGCGGCCATCTCGTCGAAGGCACTGCCGAGCTCTCGAATCTCCACTGGAGTCGAGACCGGCAGTCGGCCCACCCGAGCAACGAGGTCGCCCGCGGCAAGCGCCCCCGCTGCGCTCCGCATGCGGAGGAGCGGGGCCGCCAGATACCTTCCCAGAGCGTTGCTCGCCAGCAATGCCAGCACGCTGACGGCGATGAGGAGGCTGAACAGCCGCAGGTAAGACTCGGCTACGAAGCTCTGGATCCGGGTGAAGGGCTCCTCCATCCACACCCACCACCCCAGGCCCGGAATGGCCGCGACGCCCGCGAGAAACTCCGGGTGCCCCCCCGCGCCGAGCTCGCTCTGCCGCTGGGAGTCGCGGGTGAAGTAGGCGGTGGCGGGTAGCGGACGCGAAGTCACCGACGCGAACACGACTGAGTCCACCTCGGAGAAGGTCGACGGGTACGCGCCTGTTGCCGTGTGGCTGTCGTAGATCACGGAGCGCTGTCCGTCGGCCACTACCAGGCGCTCGTACTCCCAGGGGCGTGGGTTCGACTCGGGCAGGGTGCGCAGGTCGAGCGCGCCGACCAGGTGCCCCGCGACCGTGTCCGCCTGAATCACGGGGTACGACACCAGTACCACCGGGATCAGGCTCCCCGAAGGGGAGCGCATGATCTCCGGGGAAAGGGTTCGCCTGAGGTCGCCGGCAAGTGGGCCCTGGGCGGTGTCGGCCACCACAACCGGCCGCTCGCGGGCGACAGGGATCACTCCGCCGGGATCGATCGCGACGATCCGGCCGGACGCGTCGGTAGCGTGGACCCCCACGAAGCCGGGGAACTGCTCGCGAACGACCCCGACAATCCGCTGCAGCTGGGCGGAATCAAAGGAACCCGACCGCTCGGAGGCGAGCACCCCCGACCGCAGCGCATGCTCGTGGAGCAGCACGTACTGCTCGAGCTTCGAAGCGTAGGCCTGGGTGTAAGTCAACACCCGCTGCTCGGCAGCGGACAGATTGCGCGACCACTCCCGCCGACCGATCCAGATGCCGAAGACGAGTGCCGGTACGATGGCTGCCGTCGCCGTGATCACGGCGATGACCGACTGGAGCCCCGGGAAGCGGGGAATCCGCAACGCCCAGCGGACGAAGGGGATCAGCAGCAGCAGCTCGACGAGGACCGCGTTGAACAGCCCGTTGAGGACCTGCTTGAGGACGATGACCCCGAAGGTCGTGGCGTCGTAGTCGAGCGCCACCCAAGAGGCCAGGTAGAGCACCGGCGCACCGGCCACCACCCAGTACAGCATATCCGCCACCATCGGGCGTACCTTGCGGCGCGCCGCCAGCAGCCCCACGAACCCGGCTTCGAGGGTGAAGATGAGCCACCCCCACCCGTGCCCCCAGAGCGCCAGGCTCCGGGCTCCCGCCAGCCCGCCAGCCAGCAGCCCCTTGGCAGGTCCGAACGCAACCGCCGCGAGCAGCGCGAACACTCCCCCGAGCAGCATGTCGATGCCGGGAGACAGTTGCACGGGGAGGAGGTTCAGGAGAAAGCCGGCGCCTCCCAGTAGGGACGCGGCAAGCCACCGGAAGGCAGTACCGCCCGCCGGAACTTCCAGCAGTTCGGGAGAAGGAGAGGACGACGGCTCCGGATCGGCGCTGCCTACCGCTCCGGACGGAGAACTCACCCCGCTCTCCGCGTCCTGCGGCGCAGGAAATCGCGCATGATGTACTGGCCGAGCGTCATCGTAGTCGTGAAGTAGGCCTTTCCACGCGCAATCTGCGATACCTGGTTGACGAACGCGACCAGCGCGGCGTCACGAGCCAGCATGAACGTGTTGATGAGAATGCCGGCCTTGCGACAGGCGGCTACCTCGGCGAAGGTCTCGCGCAACACTCGCGCGTCGAGACCCATCGGGTTCTTGTAGACCTGACCGTTGGGGAGGGTGATCGCCGAAGGCTTCCCATCGGTGATCATGACGATCTGACGCATCTCCTTGTTCTGCGAGAGCAGGAGGCGGCGCGCCAGCTTCAACCCCTCGGCGGTGTTGGTGTGGAAGGGTCCCACCTTGGCGTGGGCCAGCCGGGAGAGGGGAATCTCCTCCGCCCGGTCGCCGAAGAGAACGACGCGCAGCGTATCGCCCGGGAACTGGGTGCGGATCAGGTGCGTCAGGGCGAGCGCCACCTTCTTCGCCGGCGTGAACCGATCCTCGCCGTAGAGGATCATCGAGTGGCTGGTGTCGAGCAGCAGCACCGTCGCACAGCTCGAGCGATACTCGGTCTGGTGGACATGCAGGTCACCGTAATCGAGCTCCAGCGTTCCGTCTTCGCGCAGCCCGTTGCGCGCCAGCGCGCTGGTGAGCGTGCGGGGAATGTCCAGGTTCAACGTATCCCCGAACTCATAGGGGCGACTGGCTGCCTCGGCTTCGACCCCGGTGGAGAGGTGCGGAGTGTCGTGCGCGCCAAAGCCGGACCGCCCCATGGCGCCCAGCAGGTGGCGAAGGGTGCGATAGCCGAGGAAGTCGATCCCCTTCTGGGTCAGGTTGAACTCTACCTGCTGCGCCGCCGAGCGTGCCTCGTCGATCGTCCCCGGCACGTCTGTAGGCTGGAAGTTGCCTCCCGGCATCGTGGGTGGTTGCGAGAGGTTGAGGTAGCCCTCCTCGACCAGACGTTCCACGAGCCGGTCGAGCAGCTCGGCAATCTGGTTGCGAACCTCCTCGTCCCCCTCGCCCTCCCCGCGGAGCTCCTTGATCATCTCCGGCGTAAGCTGCCCGCTTTCGATCAGCGCGCGGAGCAGCGCCTCCTTCAGGGCGTCGAGCGAGCGATCGTCATCCCCGAATTCGCCCCAGTAGGGGTGGAAGTACGGACCTCCCGCAAAGCCGCTCTGAAGCAGAAAGTCGGAAAGGTGCTCCAGGAGAGCCTCGAGGTTCAGCGCGTCGGCCCGGTGACCCGTGTATCGGGTGTAGTTGGTAAATCTCATGGCACCGGAAGGTCGAGGATGGAGACCAGCGCGGCCGCGCGTCGCGACTCGCTATTATGCAAACTATGACGCTATCACCTGATGCAACAGCCGGTCGCGCCCGAACGCTCGCAACAGGAGGTCGCACCGGACGGCAATTGTTGGGGTATGCGAGACCATGACCGATTCCGACCTGCGCGAGCTTCGCGCCGCGCTGCTCACCTGGTACGACGAGAACCGCCGCGATCTTCCCTGGCGCTTCGAAAACGGCACACCGCCGGATCCGTATCGTGTCTGGCTATCCGAGGTCATGCTACAGCAGACCAGGGTGGATACCGTTCTGTCGTACTACCATCGATGGCTGGAGCGCTTTCCCACACTGCAAGCCGTTGCTGAGGCTCCACTCGACGACATCTTGAAGGCTTGGGAGGGGCTCGGTTATTACTCCCGTGCCCGCAACTTCCACCGCGCCGTGCGCGAGGTCCACGAGCGCTACGGGGGCGCTCTCCCGGGGGACCCCGATGCGTTCCGAAGTCTTCCCGGGGTGGGTCGATACACCGCCGGTGCGGTGATGTCGATCGCTTTCGGTCACGAGCAACCCGTGGTGGACGGGAACGTCCGCCGGGTCTTCGCGCGCTGGCTGGAGCGCCCCGAGCCGAGCGAGCCGGAGCTGTGGGATCTCGCCCGGCGACTGGTCCGGGGCGCGCGTCCCGGCTGCCTCAACCAGGCGGTGATGGAACTCGGCGCGATCGTCTGCACGCCACGCGCGCCGCGCTGTACAGCCTGCCCCGCTGCTTCGCGCTGCGCCGCCCGGGCGGCTGGCACGCAGGAGCAGCATCCGCGACCAAAGCGACGGGGCCCGCTTCCCCACGAAGCCCGCGTGGCGACAGTTGTCGAGTCGGACGGGCGACTGCTGCTGGCGCGCGCCCCCTCCCGCGGGCGCCTTGCGGGCCTGTGGGAGTTTCCCGGCGACTGCCTGCGCACCGAAGAAGCTCCGGGCCCTGGCGCCGAGCGCGGCCTGGCCGCTCGGCTAGGCGTCCGGATCGCGGCCGGATCGGAGTTGGGAATGGTGGTTCACACCTTCACGCACGTTCGCGTGAGCTACCATGTGGTGCGGGGCACGCTCCTCGAGGGCACCCCCCGGCCGCTCGGATATCAGGAGGTGCGCTGGGTACACCCCCGTGAGCTCGCTTCCCTCGCCCTCCCTAAAGCCCAGCAGCGCATTGCCGCCCTCGCTCTACGGCAACGCTCGGACGATCAGCGGCATCGAAAAGCTGAAACCCCTGCGGAACGGATGTCGTAGGGGCCTGCGGATCCGTCTTCACACGGGTCCGGTCCGGGGTGGCCGCTCGTGTCCCTGGCCCTAGAATGCCGATCTGACCCCCGCTCTCTTCGCTCGTTCTCCGGCGGGCACGGATGCGGGCCTCGTTGGCACGACGACCTCCCAGCCGCCGGCAGGCGAAAGGGCGCCTCCTTCGAGGCGCCCTTTCATAATTTTATGCCCTACTCCAACTCTCCAGTTTGTCATCCGACATCGAGGGGCCGCGGGAACTGCGAATTACGAGTTACGAATCACGACTTCCTGCCTGACGCTCACAACACTCCTGCAAGGCCGACATTGCAAGGTCGGAATACCCGACCCATATCCAATTCAAAATTCAGAATTGGCACCCGTAATTCGTAATTCGTAATCCGTAATCCTTCCCCACGCGGCCCATCGTCTGCAGGGGATCTGGCGGACATCCGGTCGTTTGCCCCACTCGTCGCCCCGCATCCATGAACGTCCTCGTCCTGAATGCCGGTTCCTCTTCGTTGAAGTTCCAGCTCATTCAGACCAGTGCCGAGCAGATCGCCGCCGACGCGGACGTGCGGCTGGCCCGTGGGCTGATCGAGCGCATCGGGGGGCATGCGGTGATCACCCTGGAGGTGACAGGGGAGCCGATCCATCGCGCCACCCAACCCATCCGGGACCTTCGCGCGGCGCTCGATACAGTGCTCGGCTGGATCACGCATCCGCCCAGCGGCCACCTGCTCGGCTCACTCGCCGAGATAGACGCAGTGGGCCACCGGGTGGTGCACGGCGCCGAGTACTTCCAGCGGTCCGTCATCATCGACGAAGAGGTACGCAATCGCATCGAGGATGCGATCGACCTCGCCCCGCTGCACAACCCGCACAACCTTCGTGGTATTCAGGCGGTACGGGCGGCCCTTGGAGAGCAGATCCCCCAGGTGGCGGTGTTCGATACGTCGTTCCATCTCACCCTGCCCGATTACGCCTACCTTTACGCGATCCCGTATTCCCTCTATCGCCGCCACAGGGTGAGGCGGTACGGCTTCCATGGCACGTCGCACCGCTACATCGCTTACCGCTATCGACGGTTGACCGGCCAACCAAGGGAGAAGCCGCGCCTCATCACTCTTCACCTCGGCAACGGGTGCTCGGCCTGCGCGAACATGTACGGCGACTCTGTCGACACCTCGATGGGCTTCACGCCGCTGGAGGGTCTGGTCATGGGAACTCGTTCGGGCGACGTCGACCCGGCGATTCTGGACTACATCGCTAACAAGGAGGGGATGACCCTGCCGGAAGTCGAAAGCCTGCTCAACAAGCAATCCGGCCTGCTCGGCATCTCGGGTCTCACCCACGACATGCGTGATCTCCTGGCCGAGGCGCACGAGCACAATGACCGGCGCGCGCGGCTCGCCATTGAGATCTTCTGCTATCGTGCGCGGAAGCAGATCGGGGCCTACCTGGCCGCCATGGGCGGGGCGGACGCGGTGATCTTCTCCGGTGGCATCGGGGAGAACGCCGCAGAGGTCCGGAGCATGATCTGTGAGGGCCTGGACTGGTTCGGGTTGACGCTCGATCCCGAGGCGAACGCCGCCACGGTGGACGGGAAGGAGGGGCCGATCTCGACCTCCGATTCACGCCTCGCCGCCTGGGTGATCCCCACCGATGAGGAGCTGCTCATCGCCCGGGACACGGCGAGGCTCGTCCTGGGAATGGATACCCGCTACTGACCGAGCTCGGTAGCGAGCCCGGGCCGGACCTCGCGACACCTTGCGCGGGGGCGGGTCTCACACCCCTGCGACAGTGGGCGAGGGCGCCCCGGCCCGCCACCCGGCCGATGCCGGCGATGGGACCCGAAGCGGGTTGGGCTACCCGGCGGCCACCTCTCTCCAGGACACGAGCCCGGCACCCCGGCGGCAGTTGTCTACGTGGCCCTGCTCCGCCAGGGCGCACCAGTCCTCCCCCTGCTGCCGATCGCTCGTCAGAACCCAGATCTCCTCCCCCACCGCGTGATAACACGCCTGCTTCAGGCGATCCCCCTCCGCACCGCGGCAGTACTCCAATGCATCCAGCGGATCGGCGGTCAGATCAACCAGATTCTTGACGTAGCCGATGTGGCACCAGACGGCGTACTCGGGATCCCCGACCGAACAGGCGCGCCGGGCGCGATCGTGATCCTGTACGGTAATCCCGCTGATATCGCGGCCGAGGCTGAGGTAGCACTGCCCTCGATAGCGCTCGGGCGCCTGGTCGCAGGCCCGCGCAGTGGCGGCAATGTCCCCTCCGTTGAAGTAGAGGATCGCGGAGGTCTGCATCTGGTAGCAGGCGATCAGGTAGCGCTCCTCGAGGACGGTGCACGGATAAAGCGGCTGGTCCGGGTCCAACGGGGGAAACGGCTCACGGCTGGCTGTCTGCACGGCACCGCCACCATGGTGCTGGTGCGCTTCCATTCCCCCTGGCTGGTGACCTGCGGCCGCGTGTTCAGCGTGAGCCGCGTTCTCAGCTTGATTGGCGTGACCAGCGTGGCCAGCATGCTCTGTCTGCCCAGCTTGGGCCACATGCTCGGCGTGCGCCCCGTGGCCAGCGCGTTCAGCGCGCTCAACCTGGCCAGCCTGCTCGGCATGTTCAGCCTCGCCCACGGGCTCAGCCTGCCCGTCCGCGTGCGCACCCGCTACTGGTGAAACGTGCGGGCGCCCCACCGCGTGATGCGGGGTGGTGGCGTTCACGATGCTCTCCATGAAGACGCCGCCATAGCAGCTCTGCCGGTCCCAGACGGAGGCGAGCAGATCGCAGCCTTCGAGCGCCGTCGGCAGGTGATAGTCGTGCAGCATCGTCAGACCGTGTCCGAGCCCGTGCACGCACTGGAAGAGGAGCCAGCGATCCGCTTCGTTCTCACGGTAATCGGCGCACAGGCCGTTCACGACCTCCGCATCGATCTCTGCCCCGGCGGACGTCAGGTCGGCGAAATAGGCCTGAATCACGCCGTGATAACAGCCGGACTGGAACGAAGGCCGGCACTGACGGAAGGTTTCGCCCACGCTGTCGGGTGAGGGCGAGGCCGCGAGCCCGATATGGTGCGCGTACATGTGCCCCTCGCGCCGGACTGACGCATCCCTCTCACCCAGCTCCTCCAGCGCGAACATGGCCGCCGTAACACCTTCACGCTCCAGAAGCCTCAACAAACCCTGGCTGTAGCAATCCACCCGGTCCCTCGCGGACCGGCATTCCTGCTGCAGCTCCACCGCCTGCAGTTCTCCGGGATCCGCATCGACGGGCGGCGGCGCGACGGCGGGTGAGCCGACGCAGGCAGAAGCGGCCAGACCAGATACCGCCACCAACCAGACCTTACTCCGGAACATTTCGGCTCCTGAATCAGCGAGTCCAAAGAAGGAGAATCCTGGAAGCGGGTGACGCCACGCCCGGATCGGACCCGGCTCCGCCGGATCCCGCCCCTTCGGCACGCGAGACCCGTTCCATCCCTCCCCGAGCCACAAAGGGCGTGATAGACGTCTTCCGCTCCCGGCCAGCAAACTTTTCGCGGCACGCACCGATTTCAATATCCCTCCCTTGCGATCGATCCCCATCTTCCCTGGCAATCGCTTACGCTACAACGGCTTAACGGCTACAGGGTTGCGCCGTCAGCAACCCGAATACAACTTGTGCGGCCGTTCTGGGAAAGGCTCGGCTGCCGAGCTACGCTGCACCTCCGGGGTTGTTTGTGGGGGTGAAGTGTTTACCAGCGTGTGGAGTGTGCATGACGGGCTTCCGCGAGGGGCCGACCCCGCCTCCAATGCGAGCGCGGGTAGACGGCCCACTTGGTCGGATGCTGCCTGCCTTTCTGGCGGTGGTGAGTGTTGTGGGCCTCGCGACCGGTTGTGCGGGTATTCGCGGCCACGGCGAGAAGAGCGACTTGCAGTTGCAACCCGTCCCGTACGTCGAGTCCGAGTACGTCGGGGCGGTCGAGGTTCCTCCCGGGATCCCTGGCATGGCGGACTCGGCGGCGCTTACCCCCAGTGGGGAGCCGCTCGCTGCAGCTTACTCCCGTCGCTACGACATCTCCCCCGAGTTGGCCCGGGACATCGTCGAGCAGGCGCTCGAGGCGGGGATCGATCCCGAGCTGGCCTTCCGCGTGATCCGGGTGGAAAGCGTCTTCAACATTCGGGCGCGCGGGCCGCAGGGATCGCTGGGTTTGATGCAGCTCATGCCCGGCACGGCCCGCTCGCTGGACCGCTCCCTCGATAGCGAAGGGGAGATCCTGGAGCCCAGAAACAACCTGCGGGTAGGGCTCAGGTACTTGCGAAGCCTGATCGAGCGGTACAACGACGTTCGCCTGGGCCTGCTGGCGTATAATCGTGGTGAGAACGCCGTTAACCGCGCCCTGCGGCGCGGGGTCGACCCCGAGAACGGGTACACCCACAAGGTTCTCGGCACCCACAGCGACAACCCGTACTCGGGTCCCGGCATCCTGTCTACCCCCCGTCTGCCCTAGTCGATGTCCTCGCCGCTCCAGGTCGTCTTCGAGCCGCTGCATCCCGATGTCGTCGTCCCCGCGCGTGCGACTCTGGGTGCCGCCGGCTACGACGTGCGGGCGTACGTGCGCGGTCGAACAATATCCGCCTATCAAGGCTTGGAGCCGATCGAGCTGAGAGCCAGCGGAGACTCCCTGGTGATCCCGCCGGGGGTCCGGGCGGCAATCCCGCTCGGCTTCCGGGCAACGATGCCGCACGGACTCGAGGCCCAATTGAGGCTGCGCAGCTCGATCGCTTTCCGAAGGGGGCTCATCATGCCCAATGCCCCGGCCACAATCGATGCGGATTATCCCGACGAGTGGCTGTTGATCGTCACCAATACGCTCTCCGAGCCGGTCACCCTCGAGCACCAGGAGCGCATTGGCCAGATCGTGTTCTCCCGGGTCGAGACGCCGGAGTTTCAGGCGGGCAGTGTGTCCATCTCGACGGACCGGTCGGGTGGTGTGGGGAGCACCGGAAGGTTCGCGGTGGAGGCGGCACCCCGCGCGGAATAGCCCGATCGTCCGGTACTGATGGATCATCCGGCTTGCGGTTCGCCGGAGCCAGAAAAGATGCCTCGGGCGGCTCTCGCCCGGGGCATTCTCTTTCTCACCGCGTGGTTCACGGCGTGGCTTCCTGTACTCTATTGAGGACAGGAACCCGGGGTCAGGCAACCCGCCGCATTTCCCTCTTGCTGAAGCTCTCCTCCGCTTCCCGCAGAGCGGCCCATCCTGCCTGCCCCGATTCGTCTACCGCCGCGTGGGGAATCCGCCGCGTCGGCCAGGGGGCCGTTGGCTCATCCAGATCCCCGTGGTAGAGGTCCATCGTGGCATCCACGATCATCGCCGCCAGGTAGCGACGCTCCTCCTCCGGGAAGCGGGAGAGGGCATCGAGAGTTCTCAAGTTGCCGCGCGCATAGACGTCGGCGACATAGGTCCGGTACTCGCGCTCCACTCGCTCGTTGGGTAGGTCCAGGGCGGCGGCGAGCAGACCGACCAACGCGTCGTCGTCGCCTTCCTGCGCTCGGTCCGAGAGCAGGTGCGCCACCTCGGGCCACCGGCTCCGCTCCGGCTTCTCCCACAGCTCGCTCTGCAGCACGAGGGAGAGCTGCCGGGTCGTCATTCCCTCCCAGGTAGCGAGCAGCGGATCCCTGGGCGCCGGGCGCGGGTCCTTGGGCCGGAACGCTTCGGCCAGCCGGCGCGCCTCGGCGGGCGTGATCACCTCGCGGGGGATGTTCTGGCCGCCAACGATCACCACTTCGGTCCCCACCTGCACGTTGTGGTAGAGCCGCAGCGCATCCTTGTTCGACAACCGGATGCACCCGTGCGAGACTCGCTGCCCGAGTAGCTCCGGTTTGTCCGTTCCATGGATCGCCAGATCGTGTGAAATGTACACGGCGGCGGCTCCCAACCCTCCGGGGAAGTAGCGCTGCGGATCGTTCTTCGGCGGAACCGGAAGACCGTTCTCGATGAAGTACCAGTCCTCCGCGATCCACACCGGGTTCCGTTCCTTGTACTTCACCTGGAAGACGCCGTTAGGAGTGGAGAAATCCCACCCGTCTTCCTCGTCGGCCATGTAAAGGCCCGTTCCCGTGCCGATCGGAGCAGACCAGAGAACGAGATCCCCGTGCTGGAACCGGAGGATGTTGTGGTCCAGGTCGATCACGACCGCGTAACGTCCCTTGGCGAGCGCCTCGGAATGGACCTCGGCGACCCGGCCGCCCCCCGCCGCGGGCTCCCGGGCGGTGAACTCTCCACCATCCGGCCCATGCGGCGATTGAGCGACGGCCGTGCCCCCGGAAAGACCTGCCAGGAGCACGGCCAACAACCCACCCCTCAACGACTTACATCCTATTTTCATGTGCTTTCTTCACGCCTTGCTGACCTCGCACTTCCGCCCCGGGGAGGAGCAACCGTTGTGCCATTTTCCGCATGGCTCCCGAACCTCGACTCCCCTGGGGGTCGTCGGGTCACTGCTGCAGGGCACGCGTGGAAACGTAGATCACACCCGCCCCGTGGTCGAGTCCCCAACGGCCGGTGGCCGCGATTCCGTCGTACCAGCGAATGTACTGGATCAGGGTGGTGTTGATCGTACGCAGGGTCTCGACCCCACCCAGGCGGTTATCGTCCAGGTACACCTGCACCACGGCATCTTCCTGGGTGAGGGAGGTCGGCCCCCGCGTGCGCAGCCAGTTGGAGCGGAGGTTTTCGACCACCTCGTAGGCGTTCTGCCGATTTGTCTCGAGGATCTGCTCGCGAGTGAGGAGGTTCCGATCGATCCTCTGCCCCCCCGCACCTCCTGAGGCACAGGCGGTGAGCAACACGAGAACAAGGATACCGAACCACCGGGACGACCTGCCCATGGGGCCTCCGGACGTGCGCTGTGATGGTGATGATGGTCGCATCGGCGACCGGCATGCTGCCGGCGCGCGGAGGCCGCCGCCGGGAAGCGGGACGAAGGTCGCGAGCCCGCGTCGCGCGGGTCACGCAACCATTCTGTTATACACGTGCGATCAGTGAGTGTTGGGACGACGAGCCGTGTGGATAACGACGGGCCACCGGAGGGTCGGCGGCGACAGGGTAGAAGAGGCGTCCCGGAACATCGGGAAGGAAAAATGCATGGCTCCCGAATAGGGCCGGGTTGATCCCGAACCTCGCCATTGCCTCGCCGGTACCCCGCTAGGGAAGGAAAGTGCCCCCTCCGCGGAACGGATCTTATGAAATTGCGAGGGGTACGTGCTGGAGCGAACCGCAGCGCCGCACGCGGTCCATCCCCCGGTCCGCGTCTCCGTTTCGGATCCTGCCCTGCCGGAGTCCACGCGAGCTGCTTCCTCTATCCCCTCAGCCGCTGTTTCCACCGCAGTTCTCTCACTGGACGGGGAAGCTGGGGCTTCCCGTCCGCGGTCATTCCGCCCCAGCAGGAGTCGAAGTCGTATGTCCACACCTGTCGTCGACGTCATCCAGCAGATTCGCGAACGCCAGAACCAGACGAACTACCATGATCTCCACTGGGAGGGGTCGTTCAGCGACTACCTCCGCCTGGTCGAGGAACAGCCGCAGGTGGCCCGTAATGCTTTCCAGCGCCTGTACGACATGATCGTGTCGTTCGGGACACGGAAGTACACGGAGTACAAGAAAGAGATCGTCCACTACAACTTCTTCGACGATCCGATCGGGGATGGACGCGACGCGATCTTCGGGCTGGATGTGCCGTTGATGAAGCTCGTGCAGGTGCTGAAGGCGGCGGCGATGGGATACGGGCCCGAGCGGCGCGTCCTGCTGCTACACGGTCCCGTCGGTTCCTCGAAGAGTACCATCGCCCGTCTGATGAAGCGGGGGCTCGAGCACTACTCGAGGACCCCTGAGGGCGCCATGTACACCTTCACCTGGATCGACGCGGAGGTGGACGTCCCGGAGGTCGCGCACTCCCGCGAGATGCCGTGCCCGATGCACGAAGAGCCCCTTCGCCTGCTCCCCACGGAGTTCCGCAACTCCTTCCTGGAAGAGATCAACCGCCGCATTGCCGGAGACCGTCGCCTGACGGTGGAGGGCGAGCTCTGCCCCGCCTGCCGCCACGTCTACAACGTGCTGTTGATGAAGTATGACGGCGACTGGACGCGGATGATCGAGCACGTGCGGGTCCGCCGCCTTCTGCTGTCCGAGCAGGATCGGGTGGGGATCGGGACCTTCCAGCCGAAGGACGAAAAGAATCAGGATAGCACCGAGCTCACCGGTGACATCAACTATCGCAAGATCGCCGTCTACGGCTCCGATTCGGATCCCCGCGCCTTCAACTTCGATGGCGAATTCAACGTCGCCAACCGTGGCCTGATCGAGTTCATCGAGGTCCTGAAACTCGACGTTGCCTTCCTGTACGATCTGCTCTCGGCGAGCCAGGAGCACAAGATCAAGCCGAAGAAGTTCGCGCAGACCGACATCGACGAGGTGATCATCGCACACACCAATGAGCCCGAGTATCGGCGGCTCCAGAACAACGAGTTCATGGAGGCGCTCCGGGATCGGACGGTGAAGATCGACATCCCCTACATCACCAAGCTGGACGAGGAGGTGAAGGTCTACGAGCGCGACTTCAACAACCAGCGCATCCAGGGGAAGCACATCGCACCCCACACGGTGGAAGTGGCCGCCATGTGGGCCGTGCTGACGCGGCTGGAGGAGCCGAAGAAGCTCAACCTCACCAACCTGCAGAAGCTGAAGCTCTACAGCGGGAAGACCCTGCCGGGGTTCACTGAGGACAACGTCAAGGAGCTGCGGAAGGAATCGGAGCGGGAGGGGATGATCGGGATCAGTCCACGCTATGTGCAGGACAAGATCTCGAACTGCCTGGTTGCGGACATCGACGAGAGCTGCGTCAACCCCTTCATGGTGATGAAGGAACTGGAGAGCGGTCTCAAACACCACTCCCTGATCGCGAGCGAGGAGCTGCGCGAGGAGTATCGCAAGCTGCTCTCGGTCGTCCGCAGCGAATACGAGGACATCGTCAAGAATGAAGTCCAGCGCGCCATCTCCGGCGACGCCGACGCGCTGCAGCGGCTCTGCGCGAACTACATCGACAACATCAAGGCCTACACGCAGCGTGAGAAGGTGCGGAACAAGTACACCGGCGAGTACGAGGAGCCGGACGAGCGCCTGATGCGATCGATCGAGGAGAAGATCAACATCCCGGAAAGTCGCAAGGACGACTTCCGGCGCGAGATCATGAACTATATCGGCGCGCTGGCGGTGGATGGGCGCAAGTTCATGTACAACACCAACGAGCGACTGCAGAAGGCGCTCGAGCTGAAGCTCTTCGAGGACCAGAAGGACTCGATCAAGCTGACCAGCCTGGTGGCCAACGTGATCGACAAGAGCGCGCAGGAGAAGATCGACGTGGTGAAGAGCCGCCTCATCAAGGAGCACGGCTACTGCGACGTCTGCGCCACCGACGTGCTGAACTTCGTGGCGAGCATCTTCGCGCGAGGAGACGTGGCGTGAGGAGAGCTTCGAGCTTCGACTACGGCCATTGGCTATCCGTTATCCGTCAGGAAGCGGACGGCCGGTCTCGCGGCGCCTCGGCCGGCTCAGAATTACCAATCGCGACGGATAGCGGATAGCCAGTAGCCGTAGCTTCTAGGCGACAACCGATAGCCGCCAGCCGACAGCCTCAACAAACGGCAACCTATTCGCATGGTCAGGAGAATCGAACGCGACCGCAAGCGTTTTGACGATATCGTCCGCGGGCGCATCAAGCAGGATTTGAGGCGCCACATCACCCGGGGGGAGCTGATCGGGAAGAAGGGCCGGGAGATCGTCTCCATTCCGCTTCCGCAGATCGAGTTGCCGCGCTTCCGCTACGGCCCCCGTGAGATGGGTGGGGTGGGGCAGGGAGATGGCGAGGAGGGAACCCCGCTGGGGGGGGCAGACGCGGACGGCGGCGGAGGCGCAGGGGATGAGCCGGGTTACCACATCCGCGAGGTCGAGCTCACCATCCAGGAGATGACGCGGCTGATGGGCGAGGCTCTGGAGCTTCCCCGCATCGAGCCGCGCGGAGCCGAGTCGCTCACTGCCGTGAAGGGACGGTACGTCGGAGTGAGGCGCATCGGCCCGGAGTCGCTCCGCTCCTTTCGTCGCACCTACCGCGAGGCGCTCAAACGCCTGATGGCGACGGGGACCTACGATCCCCTCCGTCCGCTGGTGGTGCCGGTACGCGAGGACATGCGTTACCGCTCGTGGAAGGATCAGCCGGTCCCGGTGGCCAACGCGGTGATCTTCTACCTCATGGATGTCTCCGGGTCGATGGCGAGCGAACAGAAGGAAATCGTTCGCATCGAGTCGTTCTGGATCGACAACTGGATCCGGGAGCACTACGACGGGGTGCGCAGCCGCTACATCATCCACGACGCCGAGGCGCGTGAGGTCGATCGCGAGACCTTCTTCTCGACCCGGGAATCTGGCGGCACGCGGATCTCGAGCGCGTACGAGTTGGCCGCCTCCATCGCCGAGACCGAATATCCGGCGGACGCCTGGAATCTCTACTTTTTCCACTTCTCCGACGGCGACAACCTCGGCAGTGGCGACAACGAGCGCTGTTTCGAGCTCCTGCGCACCCGGCTGCTGCCCATCGCCAACCTTTTCGGCTACGGCCAGGTAGAGAGCCGCGCGGGCAGTGGCGCCTTCCTCGACGCGCTCCAGAGCCACGTGGAAGCCGATAACCTGGTGCTGTCGAGGATCCCCGATCGCGAGGGAATCCTGCCGTCGATCAAGGATTTCCTGGGGAAGGGGAAATGATCTGGAGGAATTGGGAAGCCATAAGACAGGAGCCAGGAGCCAGAAGCTGCAGTGCCTAGCGTGGCGGTTGAAATCGCCGGCTTCGCTCACTTCTGGCTACTGGCTCCTGTCTTCCTGAAACCTGGAACCGGGCCTTGCTCTTAATCCTTTGCTTCTAGCAGTTTGCCATGCCCCAGCAGCTCTCTGCCGAGCTCCGCTCCCTGCAGAGCGAGATCGAAGCCCACGCCCGCTCGTACAATCTCGACTTCTTCGAGATCATCTACGAGGTCCTGGACTGGGAGGAGATCAACGAGATCGCCGCCTATGGCGGCTATCCCGCGCGCTATCCGCATTGGCGCTTCGGGATGGAGTACATCGAGCTGTCGCGCTCCTACTCGTACGGTCTCTCCAAGATCTACGAGATGGTCATCAACAATGACCCCACCTACGCCTATCTGCTCGCCGCCAACCACCACGTCGATCAGAAGCTGGTCATGGCTCACGTCTGCGGCCATGGCGACTTCTTCAAGCACAACTTCATGTTCCGGCACACCAACCGGAAGATGCTGGACGAGATGGCGAACCACGCCAGCCGCGTGCGGGCGTACATGGCCCGCTACGGCGTCGAAGAGGTCGAGCAGTTCCTCGATCGTTGCCTCTCGCTCGACAACCTCATCGACTACAGCTCGGCCCGCTCCGCTGTGCCCCCGAGACCCTCGCCGCGGCCGGGAGACGATGAGGAGACGTCCGTCCGGGAGCCGCGAAAGCTGCGCTCCAAGGGGTACATGGACGAGTATATCAACCCCCCGGAAGCGTTGGCTGCGGAACGGGATCGGCTGGAGGCGGAAGAAAAGGACAAGGAGCGCTTTCCCTCAGAGCCCGTGCGGGATGTGATGCTCTTCCTCCTGGAGCACGCCCCGCTGCGGAACTGGGAGCGGGACGTGCTGGGCATCATTCGCGAGGAGGCCTACTACTTCGCTCCACAGGGCAGGACCAAGATCATGAACGAAGGCTGGGCCAGCTACTGGCACTCCAAGCTCATGACGGAGCGGCTGCTCAAGCCTTCAGAGGTGATCGACTACGCGGACCACCACTCCGGGACCATGGCGACCGGCCCCGGGCGGCTGAATCCCTACAAGCTGGGGATCGAGCTGTGGCGCGACATCGAGGAGCGGTGGGACCGCGGGCAGCATGGTGCCGAGTGGGAGGCCTGCGACGACTTCGCTACGCGGCAGAACTGGGACACCGGCGCGATGGCGGGGCGAGAGAAGATCTTCGAGGTCCGGCGACACTACAACGACGTGACCTTCATCGACGAGTTCCTGACTCCCGACTTCGTCCGCAGACACGGCCTCTTCACCTACGAATACGATCCTCGCCAGGGGCAGTACGTAATCAGCAACCGCGCTTTCCAGCAGGTGAAGGAGAAGCTCCTCTTCATGCTGACCAACTTCGGGCAGCCCATCATCGAGGTGACGGACGCCAACCACCTCAACCGTGGGGAGCTCGTGCTCACGCACCGCTACGAAGGTGTACAGCTCAAGCTCGACCACGCCCGGGAAACGCTCGAGAACATCCATCGCCTCTGGAAGCGGCCGGTCCACCTGGAGACCTACGTGGACGACGAGCCGGTGGTGTTCAGCTTCGAGGGATCGGAACACCGCAAGGAGAAGCGACTCGTCGAGGTGTAGGTCCGGCCCCGGTTCGGGATTGGAGCTTGATGGCGTGAGTCAGTGGAGCGGCTTCGGCTTGGTCAGCCCCTGGGCGAGACTGGGGAGCTCCTCCGCCAGGTCGCCTGCCCTGTCCGGGTCGGATTGGCCGGTGAGCCGTTCGGGATATCGAGCCCATCCCGGCGTTGCATGGTCGGGAGGGGCCTTGCGGGCGAGCCTGATCGCCAGGTCCGCCAGGTTGCTTATGGCCCACCGAAAAGCGGCCGTCCCGATCTGGTGCTCTCCCAGCTCGGGCACGGGATTCATCAGATCCACCGCGTAGGGAACGCCGCCGCGCACCGCCCAGTCTACAGCGTTCATGTCGTAGCCGGTCGCCCGCACCAGCCGGCGCGATGCGGCCGCCAGCCACGCCGAAAGCTCCGGCGGGAGCGGCTCCGCCCCCGCGCGGAAGCGACGCTCCACCGGGTCGTACTCGAAGGGAAGAACCTCTTCTCGGCCGATGCACAGGCACCGGACGAAGCGCTCCCAGGCGACGTACTCCTGCGCGATCATCAGGAGCCGACCCGATTCGTTGTAGTGAAGGAGCAGCTCGTCGAGGGAGTGGCACAGGTGCACGTCCTGCCATCCGCCCCCGTGCGCGTCCTTCAGGATGCAGGGGAGCCCTACGTAATCGATCACCCCTTGCCAGTCCAGCGGATACTCGAGGTTGCGGAGTGACTGCTCGTGAACCAGCCCCGGAGCATACTCCTTGTGCGGGAGCATGATCGTCCGCGGCGACCTGATGCCGAGCATGGCCGCCAGTGAGGCGCCGAAGAATTTGTCGTCGGAAGACGATATGAACGGGTTGTTGATCACCCGACAGCCGTGCAGAATTGCGTGCTTCAGGTAGGTGCGGTAGAACGGTACCTCGTGCGACATCCGGTCCACGATGACCGCATAGGGCACCGCTCCATCCATCTTGCGTGCTCCGAGTCGCACCAGCTCGGCCGTGACATCCACCGCGCGAGCATTCACTTCCTCCATGAAGGCAGTCGGGAAGGAAGCTTCAGCGCCGACGATGAGGCCGATCTTGAGGGGCTGGGGCATGGACAGACCTGAAGAGCGGCTCGCCGCGGCGAAGGGATGAACTCCGTTGCCGGCCCGACGACGACCTGGCCAGGAAATCCGCGGCGTGAAACAATGAGTCAGGCAGGGTTACCGCGAAGCGCATGCCGTCCGGCCGCCAGCCCTTTGAGCGCGACTGGCGGCAGGAGGTCGCGTCCGGCTCTCTCAGGCGGCGGCTTCAGGAACCAATTTGCATGGCGCGAAGAAAGGATGCCGAGATAGCCTTCGCCACGCGCGTGGAGCGGCTGGTGCGGCGCATCCCGCCGGGTCGAGTCATCGCCTATGGCGGAGTGGCCGCGTTGCTGGGCGTACCACGCGCTGCCCGTGGCGTGGGGCATGTACTCAGCACACTCCCCGAGGGGACAGATGTCCCCTGGTGGCGCGTCGTGAACGCACGTGGATGCATCTCGTTGCACGGCTACCCCGGCCTCCTGCAACGGATGATGCTGGAGGCGGAGGGGGTCCGCTTCGGGCGCGGAGGGCGAATCGACTGGAAGGAGTTCGGCTGGAGGCCGGAGAGCTCTTGACAGTTGTCCATGTGACGCTCTACACTCCTGCCATGCTGCACGAGAATCGCTACGCCCGCTACCCCTACTACTGGTCGACCCGCGACGCGGGCCGTGGTGGCGGGCGTATGCGTTGCTGAACGCGCGCAGCTCCCGTAGCCCCGGCGGCCCGCGATTTCTGCGGGCCGCTTTTTTG
Source organism: Longimicrobiaceae bacterium (assembly GCA_036375715.1). Classification (NCBI taxonomy): domain Bacteria; kingdom Pseudomonadati; phylum Gemmatimonadota; class Longimicrobiia; order Longimicrobiales; family Longimicrobiaceae; species Longimicrobiaceae bacterium. The sequence goes on from DASVBS010000013.1 coordinate 67,820, forward strand.
TTGACCGCACGACGCGCAGAGCGCACCGACGATGCCCAAGCCCGCCGGGTGCGCTCTGCACGCCTCGCGGCAGAACCTCGTGAGACTCCAGGATCGACAGATGATCATCGTCACCCGGCCGGGCATCAGCCAGGCAGAGCTCGACCACATCCGCGAAAAGGTCGAAATGATGGGCTTGCGCACGCACGTTTCCGTCGGTACCCACCGCACGATCATCGGGTGCATCGGCGATGAGGCGCTTCTCGAGGAGGTGGCCCTGCTCAGCCTGCCAGGAGTGGAAAGCGTGACGCCCGTGATGAAGCCGTACAAGCTGGCGGCGCGGGAGTTCGTGGGGGAGAACTCGGTGGTGCGGGTGGGAGACGAGCCGGGGATGAGCTTCGGCGGGGTGGAGCTGGGGGTGATTGCCGGTCCCTGCTCGGTGGAGAACCGG